>NZ_JAVJNP010000130.1:0-71381 GCF_040217205.1 Coleofasciculus sp. A1-SPW-01
ACCAATTAGGCTTAGAGATAGTCCGAACTAGGGAAGTATTCGGAAGTCTGTACCAGGACTAGGCTCAAAAAGCTATTCACCTCTTACGTTGTCCAAACTGGCTTGGTCAATCCTTGTCCCTTTTAGGGCAAGGTTGGTGAAGAGTGTGTTACTGATGAATTCACTGATAATCAATCTGCCCATTCAGACAAAACAGTTTGGCTAAAGGAAATTATCTCTGACCAGAAACAATTTTCGGCAGGTAAAGGAGGTCGCCCTCGTTTCAAGATTTAATACACGTTTGCTAGTTTAACGCTTTACGTTTCTTACTCTTTCGCTGATTTAAGGAATTTATTATTTTTTAGAAAAGAATATGTAAAACTTATCAAAATACTTGCCTAAGAAAGTAAATAAAGTATTATTTGTCAATAAGTAAAAATACTGAGGATGCCCGAAACGAGAGGAAAAACAGCTATCAACTTTCGGCAACACCAACTACTGTTTCCGCCAATGCAGAAAACAGCGATAATGATTCAAGAGTTAGGGTAGGTTAGGTAACGTTTACGCTTTACCCAACCTAAAAAATTGACATAATACTCGCTCTGATCTGCCGAAGTTGTTAAGGAATGTTCAGCGCGATCGCTCTTCCAGCCAATGTTCCAAATCTGCTAAACGGTTAAAGTCTAAAAAATCTTCTCCTAAACGTTCCAACTCTTCAATCGATAACATTTCAATTTGGCTAGTTATCGCGATATTAATCTCACCAAAACGCTTTTTGAGTTGACGCAGGATTAACGCGATCGCTTCCGTGAGTTTTCCTTCTTCTTTACCTTCTTCTTTTGCATAAGTTATCCGCCCTTTCTCATCTTGTAACATTATCCCTCGGCGATCAACCATGTCTAACTCTTCTACCGTCATTTTGGCTTGGTTAGCAATATTTAAAGCCAGTTCTATCTCACGGACTTCTCCTAGATTATCGGGTATGGCATCCAAGGTAGCAGCTTCTTTAATAAAATAAATCCATTTATCGCTTAAACTATTTAATTCTGACAGGGTTTTACGAAATTTCGGCAATTCTATAAAAATGAGTTGCAATTCGGTATCGGGATAGGCAATTTTTTTCGTTTTTTCCTGAAAGATAAATTGATTGATTACATCAGGAGTCTGGTTAAACAGGATAAAATCGGTGATAGTGACAGCAATCACCGGGGTCAGACTGAGATAGTCTTCGCCGATACCTAACTGATTGGTGTAAGCTTTGCTTAAATTATAAACAACTCGTTTACTAAAAGCACTCACCCGCGCTATTTGCATTTCAATAACGACAATAGACCCATCATATAAAACCGCTTTTATATCTAAATATGTGTCTTTTAAGGTCATTGCCTGACCAGGATTATAGGGATTGATAATTGTCAAAGATTGAATAATCTTCTCGCCCCCATAAATTATCGCATTGAGAAAACTGATTAAAATATCCTTGCTTTGTTCAGAGCCAAATATTTTTTTAAAGGCATAATCGACCTTGGGACTGATAAATTTCATACTTCCCCCATTTAAGCCTAAATATATTTAATATGGTTGAATTTTACCACGCTGTCATGCATTTAAATTGGGTATTAGTAGCGAGCAAGATGCTCGCACTACAACCCGCATTTCTCACAAGTTTTGCCATCTTAGTCCTTGAAACCTTTACCTAGAGGATGTTTCGAGCATTTTTGACCGAACCTAAATTTCGACAGAGTGTTGAAAGCCTTATTGTACCGTCAAGCCAGGTTGTATAAGTCTTTGGACAATTGTGGTGAGAAATCCGGGAGTCGTAAACCCCGCCTGATGCGCCTCAGCTTGCCAAGGAATCGGAGTACGAGAACCATCTCTCCCTTTCATCACCGGATACGCTGCAATTCCCAAAGGATCTTGCATTTTCTCATAGGGAACCTCGGCTTGGGGAAGTCCTAATTCATCCCCTTGATACAGACAACAACTCCCTGGTAAAGACAGAATCAGCGCCTCCTGTCATTCTGAACGCAGCGAAGCGGAGTGAAGAATCCCTCTAAATGTTGAGGCTAATCCTAATTTATGTCCAGGTACTTAGGGTTCCCACTCGACTGGAACAACTTTTATCTCCTGTTCGTTGTATGCGCTAAGACAAGCCCGTATCTGTCCGTTTGACTGGATTATGCCTCTGATGTGATACTTGTAACCGTCTCCGTATTCTATTCGCGCTATCTCCACGGCTTTAGCTTCAATTGCACTATCTGGTTTCAAGTAGAAGAACTTGATGCTCAGAGGTACTGCGACAAGCGCTATCCCCAAGATGAATGCCAGCATTAGAGGGGGAGCAGAGTGCAAATGATCTGATCGCACCAATGCTGACACGATAGGTGCAGCACGCAGTTGTGTGTAGACCCAGAAAGCAACAGCGATCGCTATAATCTGAACTAGGGTTGGCAGAAAATTGCTCACTGGATCAACGCGAAATGCAATTTCCCAAAAGTCTGTCGGAAACAAAAAGGGAAGTCGGATCAGATTGCTGGCGAAGTACGCGAGAATTAAGGCAGCAAACCATGTAACTAGGGAAACGATTTGCAGATTTCCCCGAAGGAACAACACACCCAATACCACTAAGATTGCCGATCCAGGTGATGAAGATGTTGGACTCGGATTTGATGATAATATGCACTGCGGATCATCAAGCGTAGACCAAAAATAGGCGAACTCGAGAATCCCACAAGCGATCAGCACAATACCTACCCGCGTCAAAATTTGTCTTTTGTCATTCGTCATTCGTCATTTGTTGAAGATGACTTGCACTCTAATCAGGGCGGGTTTAGTGATATCAGGGTGAAAACTAAACGTTAATAATAAAACCCGCCCCTACACACAGGGCGGATTTTGCTGTCAACCTAGTGCAGCGGGCATAAAAATACTTGAGCAGCTTCGTAGATACGATGAAGCAGGGGGAGCAGAGGGAGCAGGGGAAGCGGGGGGAGATATTAGCTGTTCAGTTATTTCTGCCTTCTTGCACTAGGGAGAATAACCAATATTAGTCCCTCACCCCCTCACCCTATCTCCCCATCTCCCCATCTCCCTTACCTGTCTACCTCATCGGCGGCGTTTGGAAACTCATCTGTTCCCCGGACATTGGCACTGACTCCAGCAACTGGAGAATGCGCTGTAAGGGAATATCTACCCACTTCGGTCGATTATTGAGTTCATAGCCTAACTCATAAATCGATTTCTCAAACAGATAAGCATCCAACAGCACCTGCAACTCCTGAGTCGTTTCCGGAATAAACGAATGACCTGCACTTGTCGCCAGATAGGTTTTCAGGAACGTATCACTCACCCAGGAATACCAGAACCCGGACCATTGTTCCATCACCGAGAGATTATCCGGGCGAATCATACCACTGTCAATTTCATTGCGTAAACCCAGAGTCACCGCATAGTGGAACGATTGCAGCATTCCCGCCACATCTCGCAGAGGCGATCGCTTCATCCGCCGTTCACTTAATGGACGGGCGGGTTCTCCCTCAAAGTCAATGATAATTAAGTCTTTCCCCGTATATAAGACTTGTCCTAAATGGAAATCCCCATGACAACGAGTCCGCATCGCCGTAATTTGCAGATTGACTATGGCTTTAAAGCGTCCTAAAATCTGCTCTTGGCGGTTGAGAATGGTTTGGGCTAAAGGCTGAGTTTCCTCCGGTAATACCTCGATCCGTTTTTTCAGTAGCAGTAAAACCTGACCCGTCAGGTTCCGCATATACTGATACACAGACCGTTGATAGAACGAGGTAAACGGTTCCGGGGCAAAGTTAGGATTCTCCGTATCTGAGGACAACGCAATATGCAATTGAGCGGTTCGCTTTGCCAACAGTTGGGTTGTATCCAAATAGGGAACAATCAGATTGTAGCCAAAGGGCGGATCAGTTCTATCCAGCGACTCCACAGCCGAAGGTAAGAGGAGTTCCATTTCCTGTAAATCTGATCCGGGCAATACCATCACTTGCTCAAAATAGCCGCGCAGGGAATCTAAGGTATAAGACCAAGCATTGGTGGTATTGGGAACAAATGCTTGCAAAGCGCCGATGGTGATTGTATCTGAGTTGGCACCACGATACTCCAACGCCCCCGCCACGGGAACAAAATGTTCGGTGACTTTTTTCTCGGTGAGGAAACGCCCAATTTCTAAGTCTGGGTTAATTCCTTCCTCAACCTTGCGGAACAGCTTTAAAATAAAGCGATCGCCATACACGATTGAAGTATTACTTTGTTCGCCTCTGAGCAGATGCGGCTCCAGGTGAGTCGCCTCCTGCATCAGTTCAGCCAGGGCGTCTGTTGCTGTAGCCACTAAGGTTCCCGCCTTTCCTTTATAGCGATGCTTGTGATGAACGGCATCTAAGGGGAAGGCTAAAAAGTCCGGTTCAGCTACCGCATCGAATAATAAGCCCACCTCTTCATGTCCCTCAACCTGGAGATAGGCGATGACTTGATTTGCCTGAATGTTCGACCCATCGCCACCCAGTTCCGTTCCTGGCGCGTAAGCTAAGGGCAGAATGTAGGTTTCTGGGATACCCTCAGTGTATTCGAGTTTGATAAAAATTAACTCCGCCTCGGTTTGTTTATAGGAGACGGGAATGGCTTCCACAATCTCTGCCGATTGCACTGTCCTTGCCTTACCCCCAAACCAGCGACAAGTATAGAGATAGTTGGGCAAAATTGACTCTAGGGTGGTCTTTAAAATCGGTTGAGAAAATACCGTTTGCCATTTGCCACTCACCCTCAGTGTCGGCGGTTGAACTTGGGAACTGGGGGTTTCTGCTAGAGTGTCTTGCAACTGGAGGGTAAACCAGTAGAAGCTATGGGGGGTAAGGCTGAGGAAATAGGATGCAGAACCAATCGCTGGGAATTGGGTACGTCCAAATATCTCCACTGGCACCATCCCTTGGAATGCCGAGAGATCCAATTCCACGGTTTGCACAAATCGCGACAAGTTGGCAACCACTAAGATATGTTCCCCCGCATAAGTGCGGGTAAATGCCAAGACTTTACGGTTATCGGGATGGAGAAACTCAAACGTCCCCCGCCCAAAGGCTTGGAAACGCTGGCGGGTAGCAATTAACCGCTTCATCCACCACCACAGGGAATTGGGATTCCCCTGCTGCGCTTCCACATTAATCGCTTCGTAATGATATTCTGGGTCAACAATCGGCGGAGCGTAGAGTTTTTGCGGATTCGTGCGCGAGAAGCCAGCATTGCGATCCGCACTCCATTGCATCGGTGTGCGTACCCCGTTGCGATCGCCCAGATAAATATTATCGCCCATACCAATCTCATCTCCGTAGTACAAGACTGGCGTACCCGGAAGAGACAGCAGCAACCCATTCATCAATTGAATTTGGTCGCGATTATTCCCCATCAGTGGTGCGAGGCGGCGACGAATCCCTAAATTAAGCCGTGCCTGCGGGTCTTCTGCATACACTTTATACATGTAGTCCCGGTCTTCATCGCTGACCATTTCCAGGGTCAGTTCATCGTGATTTCGTAGGAACAATGCCCACTGACAGTTATTGGGAATTTGCGGCGTCTGGTTGAGAATATCAATGATGGGGAAATTATCCTCCATCTTTAAGGACATGAACAGGCGTGGCATTAGGGGAAAATGGAAATTCATGTGGCACTCATCCCCCTGCCCATAATACGCCGCCGCATCTTCGGGCCACTGATTCGCCTCAGCCAACAGCATCCGATTGGGGAACTTGGCATCAACATGGGCGCGTAACTGTTTTAAGAACGCATGGGTTGCGGCTAAATTCTCACAGCTTGTGCCTTCTTGTTCATACAGATACGGCACAGCGTCCATCCGCAGTCCATCTACCCCCATCCCTAACCATAAATCCACAACCTCCAAAACGGCTTTACCTACTTCCGGATTTTCGTAATTGAGGTCAGGTTGATGGGAGTAGAAGCGATGCCAGTAATAGGCTTTCGCTAACGGGTCCCACGCCCAGTTAGAATGTTCAAAATCCTGGAAAATAATCCGGGCATCTTTATATTTTTCCGGGTTGTCACTCCAAACATAAAAATCCCGTTCATTGCTTCCCTTGGGGGCTTTGCGAGCGCGTTGAAACCAGGGGTGCTGATCGGAGGTATGGTTAACAATTAACTCAATAATTACCCGTATCCCCCGTTGATGCGCCGCCTCTAACAGCTCTCGCAAGTCTTCGATTGTGCCAAAAATGGGATTAATTTTTTTATATTCGGCAATATCGTAGCCATCATCTTTCAGCGGAGAGGGGAAAAAGGGTAATGTCCAGATGGCGGTGACCCCTAAATCCCGCAAATAATCCAGCT
The DNA here is from genome assembly GCF_040217205.1 of Coleofasciculus sp. A1-SPW-01. Classification (NCBI taxonomy): domain Bacteria; kingdom Bacillati; phylum Cyanobacteriota; class Cyanophyceae; order Coleofasciculales; family Coleofasciculaceae; genus Coleofasciculus; species Coleofasciculus sp. A1-SPW-01. The sequence goes on from NZ_JAVJNP010000130.1 coordinate 6,340, forward strand.
TCGATGTCAATCCGCGCAAGTCACCAACTCCATCGCTATTGCTATCGGCAAAGGCACGAATTGGCACTTCATAGATGATGGCATCTTTAAACCATAACGGATCATCTTTTAAGATCGAGTTAAGCATTTTTTCTTTGGTAGTTGTTCCTGGTTGATTCGTCATTGGTCATTGGTCCTTGGCTTCCCCTGCTTCCCCTGCTCCCCCTACATCGGAAATGAGGTTTGGAGACCAAACCCCTACTGTTCCCATCTCCCTCAGCTCTTTATTGCCTTACCCAGAAAACGTGTGCTGGAATATCCTGAGGATTGAGTTCCACATAGTTATGTCCGCCAAACCAGGTGTAGTGGGTATCACTGAGTAGATCATGGAGATAGTATTCCCGATAGGGGTCAATCCCTAAGGATTCTAAGGGCAAGTCAATGAACCCCGCTTGCATCCATTGAGGGTCAAAACTGACCACCATTAGAATCACATCCTTGCAATCATCAGTCTGTTTGCTGTAACAAATAATATGGTGATTATCCGTGTGATGAAACCGCAAACTGCCGTTACTTTGCAACGCGGGATGTTCCCGACGGGCAAAATTGACCCGGCTAATCAAGTCTTTGATTGTATAAGGACTATCTAAATCCCACTCCCGAATCTGATATTTCTCCGAGTTTAAATACTCTTCGCTACCGGGTTTGAGCGCCCGATTTTCGCAGACTTCAAACGCTGGTCCATAAATCCCATAGTTTGCCGTTAAGGTTGCCGCTAGGACTAAGCGAATAATACAGGCAGGGCGTCCTCCATGCTGAATAAACTCATGCAAAATATCGGGGGTATTGGGCCAGAAGTTAGGGCGAAAGATGTCATAAGCCGGGGTTTGGGTGAGTTCGGTGAGATATTGGGTCATTTCCCACTTACTATTACGCCAAGTGAAATAGGTATAGGATTGGGTAAATCCTAACTTGGCGAGGCGATACATCACCTTGGGACGGGTAAAGGATTCCGAGAGGTAAATTAAATCGGGATAGGTTTGTCTCAAATCCGCAATCACCCATTCCCAAAAGTCAAAAGCTTTGGTATGAGGGTTATCGACTCGGAAAATCCGCACGCCTTTTTCAATCCAAAAGAGCATGACACTCCGCAGTTCTTGCCACAGATTTTGCCAGTCTGGGGTTTCAAAGTCAATCGGATAAATATCCTGATATTTTTTCGGCGGATTCTCGGCGTATTGAATGGTTCCATCAGGGCGGCTACGGAACCATTGGGGATTTTCTTTGACGTAGGGGTGATCGGGGGAACATTGGAAGGCTAAGTCTAGGGCAATTTCCAGTCCATGTTCGGCGGCTTTGGCGACAAAGTCCTCAAAGTCAGCCATGGTTCCTAATTGGGGATGAACCGCCTTGTGTCCGCCTTCGGCTGCACCAATACCCCAGGGTACACCCACATCATCGGGTTCGGCGACATTGGTGTTATTTTTGCCTTTGCGATATTGTTTGCCAATGGGGTGAATCGGGGGTAAATAAAGAACATCAAACCCCATACTGGCAATATAGGGTAAGCGGGCTTGGGCATCTTTGAATGTGCCGTGTTTGCCCGGTTCACCACCGGAACGGGGAAACATTTCGTACCAGGTGCTAAACTTTGCCCGTTCTCGGTCTACGATAATTTTCAGTTCTTTGTGGTAGGTGCTGGCAAATTTGCGATCGGGGTATTTTGCCATTAGGGTGGCTAGTTCCGGGGAAATGGCTTTATCGCCTAAAATTGGTTGAGCGACATCTTGCGATCGCAGTGTCGCGACCCAGGTTTTTAACTGTGCCGCATCATCCCCACTGGCGCGTTTCACCGCCTCTTCGACTAAGTTTGCCCCAATCAGCAAGTCAACGGACACATCCTGTTCGGCTGCCAGTTTTTTGGTCATGTCCCGTTGCCAGGATTTAAAGTGGTCAGCCCAGCCCATAATGGTATAGACATAATCCCCCATCTCTGATACAGTAAACTCTCCCTGCCAGCGATCGTTCACCGTTGGCGACAGGGGAACCTCAAACCAGGTTTGCGACTTCTGGGGACGGTATAAAATGACACCCGATACAGCATCATGACTGTCACAGAACATATCCACTTCCACATGGACTCGTTCCCCAACTGTCCGCTTGATGGCAAAACGACCCCCATCAATTTGGGGCAACACACCCTCGATTTGAACTCGTCTCCGACCTTCCTCTGGCAATGGCAGCATGATCAACACGTCCTTTAGCTTTTGCTTCTAAAACAGTCGCAGGTGCCCCTTACTGTCATACCGCTTTATCCTTCAGCCCTTACTCTTGTTCCTTTGACTCTGGCTAAGGAACTGAAGTTGGTGTAACTACCTAACTGTAAAGCGTTTCAATAAACCTGTCCGACTGCTACCTTAGTTAACTTTACGAATTAATGTCAAGATTTCTATGCAAAATGTTAATAAATGAGACTATAGTCGAAAAGCTTACACAGTAGACTACAGGAAACGGTCAATCGACGCATCTGACCCAGGGAAGAGTTATTTTTTTCAGAAAGGATATTGGCGCAGTCACCGGGTTCATGTTTGATGGTTTATGGCGATGAACTCGGTTGGTTTAGCAGTAAGTAGGTAGGGGCTGCTGAATAAGTCTTGTGGTGGGGAGAGGCAATAGGCAATAGGCAATGGGCAATGGGCAATGGTTTCAACCCTCTGTCTAGGGAAGTAAGTGAGGTCTCTCAGAACCCCGACTTCTCAGAGAAGTCGGGGTTCTTGCTTGGATAATACTCACTTTGTATATAAACTAAAACCCAAGCTATAAAAGCATTTGGCGACAAAACCCAAAACAATGTATTTTTTGTCTTGACAGAGAACCTCTGTCTATTTTATATATAGTTTATACAAAGTGATTTCCATGAGAAAAGGGATAATCCTTGTGATAAATCCCTGCCCATCCCCAACGCAACCATAGAAATGTCCAGCCACCAATCCCCACCCAACCTGGGTCAACGCCGCACTCTGCATAAATCGGGCGGTGAATACCTCACTCCCTTTCAGCGCAAACGACTGCAAAAAAATCTGCAAGAAGATTTATCGCCAAAATATCGCCAGCGCCTGCAAATCATGCTAATGGCGGACGAGGGGAAAACCCAAGCCCAAATTTGTCAGGCGTTGAACTGTTCCCCCATCACCGCCCGACATTGGATGCTGATAGCCCGTAGTGGCGAGGCGCATCATTGGCAATCTCATCCGATTGGACGTCCTAAAGCGGTGAATGAAGAGTATCTGCAACGCTTACAAGAATTAGTCACTCAGAATCCCCGCGACATAGGCTATTCCTTTCGCAACTGGACCGCCCAGAAGTTAAGCCAACACCTGGCTAGAGAATTTGGCATTGAAGTTAGCGATCGCCATATTAATCGATTGTTGAAAAAAATGGGACTCTCGACTCGCCCCAAACCCCCTCAACCCGACACTCCCCCTGATGCAGAGGAGGATTCAGATAAACGGATTGTGATTAGCAACCTCACCCCCAGCCATACCCCAAAAACCCAGGATGTCTGGCAATTCAATCCGATTAAAATGAGTTGAGGTGCAAACCCATTATGGTACAAACTCCCCCCCGAATTTCCCGTCAACACCTTAGTGATTGTCTCGGACATAATTTTAGTGAATCACAATTCACTAACTGTCTGAAACAGATCAAAATCCTTGAACCCCAACTCGGTCAATTTTGGCAATCGGATCAATCTGAAGCCGGACTTTATCTGATTATTACCGGGAAAGTTAGACTCATTGATGCCAACGGTGAACTGATTACCACACTGAAACCTGGAGACACCTTTGGTGAAGTCACCTTTTTTCCCGATGAACCCTTTCAACCCTACTCCGCTAGGGCATCCCGTCATCTCCAATTATCCTACATTCCCCCAACCCTCCTCTTTTCCCTCGTCCAAAACCATCCTCATATTCGAGACCATCTTTATCATCGGGCAAAGGTCAGGAATTCCCAGTTTAGTTCCGGGGATAATTTAGCTGTCCCCCCAGTTATTCCAGAGGAGGTGGACACCCCCGAACCCTTAACAAACGGGCAGCAAACCATCAGTAAAGCCTACTTTCCCAATCCTACCCAGACAGTCGGTCATCTCTGGCAGCGGATCACGCGCCGCTATCCCTTTTATGCCCAACAAAGTGCCTCAGATTGTGGGGCGGCTTGTTTGGTGATGGTGGGTCGGTATTGGGGAAAAAAATTAAGTGTAAACCGCCTCAGAGATATCGCCAATGTTAACCGCAATGGGGCATCTCTACGGGGACTATCCGCCGCCGCTGAAAGTATTGGCTTTTCCACGCGACCCGTAAAAGCCAGTTTAGACCAACTCGCCCAACAACCGCTTCCAGCAATTGTTCACTGGGACGGAAACCATTATATCGTTGTCTATGAAATTACGGCAGATCAGGTGATTGTCGCCGACCCAGCCATTGGTCAACGCGGTCTTACTCCTGAGGAATTTAACGCCAGTTGGACAAGTTATTCTCTCCTGTTGCAACCCACCGCCTTATTACAGGAAACCGAGGAAGCGACGACTCCCTTCTGGCAATTCTTTGAATTAGTTAAACCCCACGGATTTGTTCTTCTGGAAGTCTTTATTGCTTCCCTGCTAATTCAAATATTCGGATTAATTACCCCCCTATTCACCCAACTTCTATTAGACCGCGTGGTTGTCCAAGGTAGTAACCTCACCTTAACCGCTGTTGGTTTAGGGATGCTAATTTTTGGTCTGTTCCGCGTCGCTATGACCGGATTGCGGCAATATTTATTAGACCATACCGCGAATAAAGTTAACTTAGCCCTAATTGTCGGCTTTATTCGCCATACCTTCCGCCTCCCCCTTTCCTTCTTTGAGTCTCGTTATGTGGGGGATATTATGTCGCGGGTACAAGAAAACCAGAAGATTCAGCGTTTTCTTACCGGGGAAGCCCTATCCATTTTACTTGACTTACTCACGGTGTTTGTTTACGTGGGGTTAATGTTTTGGTATAGCTGGAAAATGGCACTTTTGGCATTAGTGATTGTCCCGCCATTTATCCTACTTGCCCTAATTGCCACCCCATTCCTGCGCCGCATTTCCAGAGAAATCTTTAATGCTTTTGCAGTAGAAAATAGTTATCTAATTGAATCCCTCACCGGGGTTCGCACCGTAAAATCCATGGCGGTAGAACAAACCGTGCGTTGGCGCTGGGAGGAACATCTGCTGCAATCGGTGAAAAAGATGTTTTCTGGGCAGATTATTAGCAACCGCTTGCAAATTTTTAGCTCAACGCTAGAAACGGTGGTGACGACGGGGTTACTCTGGTTTGGCGCGTCGTTAGTGATTCAAAACGAACTGACGATTGGACAATTAGTAGCATTTAATATGTTAATCGGCAACGTAATTACGCCCTTTGAACGATTAACTGTACTCTGGAATCAGTTACAGGAAGTAATCATTGCCGTTGAGCGGATTAATGATGTCATTGATACCGAACCCGAAGAAAATTTACAGGCATCAGTGCGGCAAAGTTTACCTGATTTAAAGGGAGAAATTCAGTTTAATCAGGTGACATTCCGGTATCATCCCGAAAGCGACATTAATGTCCTAGAAAACTTAAGTTTTACCGTCAAACCCGGTCAAACCGTCGCCCTAGTGGGACGCAGTGGTTCCGGGAAAACCACGATATCAAAGTTAATTTTAGGACTGTATCCAGCAACAGATGGAAAAGTCTTAATTGATGGGCAAGATATCACCAGTTTATCCCTACAATCTTTGCGTCAACAAATCGGCGTTGTAGATCAAGATACTTTCCTCTTTGGTAGCACCATCCGGGAGAATATTAGCATTGGTCATCCCTCAGCCACCCTAGACGAAATCATCACCGCCGCCCAACAAGCCGGGGCGGATGAGTTCATCAAAAAGCTACCCATGGGCTACGAAACCCAGATAGGAGAAGGGGGTGGAATGTTATCCGGAGGACAAAGACAACGACTCGCGATCGCGCGGGCATTATTAGGCAATCCTAGCTTACTTATTTTAGATGAAGCCACGTCTCATTTAGACGCTGAATCGGAACGAATTATTCAGACCAATTTCAACACCATTCTCCAAGGACGAACCACGTTCATTATTGCCCACCGCCTGTCTACAGTTCGCAAAGCCGATTTAATTTTAGTCCTAGATAAAGGAGTTTTAGTTGAAAGTGGCACCCATCAGCAATTAATGGCAAAACGCGGTCATTATTATTACCTCAACCAGCAACAAATGGATCGGACAGAATAATTGTCATTTGTCATTCGTCATTCGTCATTCGTCATTCGTCATTCATCAGACACTTCAAAAGCCCATCTCTACATCATGAACTCCAATCAAACTCCCACCCCTCTGCGAACCTCTGCGCCAACCTCTGCGAACCTCTGCGTTTCCCAAAAAAATCCCCCCTCCGACTGGTCCTATGCAACAAAAGAACTACTAGATACCTTACCCCAAATTTGGACGCGGGGACTGTTATATTTCTTAATTTTGTTTGCCGCGATCGCACTTCCTTGGGCAATGTTAACCGAAGTCGAAGAAACCGGAAGTGCCAGAGGGCGATTAGAACCCAAAGAACCCACCGTAAAACTGGAATCCTCCGTCGGGGGTACAATTATAAACCTCCCCGTTATTGAAGGAAACCGCGTCAAAACTGGACAAACCTTACTCACCCTCGAATCCGACATCGTGCGGTCAGAAATTGAGCAACTTCGCAGTCAATTAGACGGTCAAAAAAATCGCCTCAATCAATTAGCCATCCTCAAAAACCAGTTAGACATTGCCCTCCATACCCAGCAGCAGCAAAACCAATCCCAAGAACTAGAAAAACAGTCTCAAATTGAACAAGCCAGACAAAACCTGAACGCCCTAGCGAGTACCTACACCCTGGAAAAAGCCGAAAAACTGGCGCAAGTCAACCAAGCCAAACAAGCCATCGCCTCCAGTCAAGCCGCCTACAATCAAGCCAAAGTTAACTTAATCGAGGCAAAAGATAAAGTCAAACGATACCGTAACGCCTTTGATGCTGGCGCCATTTCTACTGACCGCTTTACTGAAACACAAAACCTGGTAAAAGTCAACACAGAACGCTTAGTTCAAGCCAAATCCGACATCTCCCAAGCCCGGTTACGGCTCAAAGAACAACAAGGCAGTTATGACCGAATTCTCCATCAAACCCAAGCCGAAATTGAGCAGGCAAAACTGCGCCTACAGGAGCAACAAAAAAGCTATGATACCCTAGTTCATTCCGGTAAACTGGCGGTTCTAAAAATACAGGAACAACTCAAGAACCTAGAAACTCAGATTAGCACACTCCAGGCGGAAATCAAGCAAAGCGAAAGCCAAATTGCCGCCAAAGACATTGAACTCAAGCAGCGAGTCTTCAAAGCACCAGAAAGCGGTACCGTCTTTGGTTTACCCGATAAAGGAGTCGGGGCGGTGGTACAACCGGGAGAATTAATTGCCGAGATTGCGCCCCAGGGTTCCACCCTAATTCTCAAAGCCCAAATGCCCACGGCTGAAAGTGGCGCATTACAGGAAGGAATGGAAGTGAAGCTCAAATTTGATGCCTATCCCTTCCAGGATTATGGTGTGGTGGAGGGCAAACTAATTCGCAAATCGCCCACCTCTAAAGTCACCGAAACCGCCCAGGGTCAAGTAACCAGTTTTGAGTTAGAAATTGAGCTAAATCAGACCTGTATTCCCACCAAAAATCAATGTTTAGACTTGAAACCGGGGGATACAGCCACGGCTGAAGTCATCGTGCGGCGGCGGAAGATAATTGATTTTATTCTTGACCCATTTAAGAAGTTACAAAAAGGAGGATTAGAACTTTGACGTTCGTTCGTAGTAGGCACTTTAGTGCCATAAAGACCAAGTTTGTAGTAGGCACTTTGGTACCATAAAAACCAAGTTTGTAGTAGGCACTTTGGTACCATAAAAACCAAGTTCGTAGTAGGCACTTTGGTACCATAAAAACCAAGTTCGTAGTAAGCACTTTAGTGCCATAAAACCTAACCCACTAGCACATTGTATATCCCCTTACCGTCCCCCTTTTCGATCCCCCTCCCGTCCCCCTTAAAAAGGGGGAAGCCAGCGGATGCTTCGCTTTTTTTGCACGGGGAGACCAAAGGATGCTTCGCTTTTAAGCTGTCAGGCATTTAAATTGGGAATGGGTAGCGAGCAAGATGCTCAATGTAGCGAGCAAGATGCTCAATGTAGCGAGCAAGATGCTCAATGTAGCGAGCAAGATGCTCGCACTACGGCAAGAATTTCGCCCTTATTGATATTAAGGTTTAAATGCTGAACAGCTTATCGTACAGGAGAAACACAATGATACTTTGCTTATTGTCATGCTGCGGAATAGTAAGCCCCCCTTTTGAAGGGGGGTTTGGGGGGATCTCCGGATGTTCAATACAGGCTTCCAAGTCGTATTAACTCCCCAGCAATTTTCATCCAAAAACCTCTAATTATTTAGGAGAAAAATTATGTCACAAGCCATCACAATTACCAACCAAGACATCCTGCATCACCTCAAAATCGCCTGTCAGATTCCCACAATTGTTGAAGGAATCATCACCCGCAAAATCATTAACTCAGCCGCGACTGAAGCCAGTATCCAGGTTGAAATCACCGAATTACAACAAGCAGCAGATCAAATGCGGTTCATGAATAAACTGCTTAATGCGGATGACACCTGGGCGTGGCTGCAAAAATTTGCCCTTTCTTTGGATGATTTTGAAGAAATGGTTTATATCAATGTCCTTTCCGGGAAATTAGCCCAACATTTGTTTGGCGATAAAGTAGAACCCTGGTTTTATGAACATCAGTTAGACTATGCAGGGGCGGTAATGTATGAAGTGGTTTTGGATGATGAAGATTTAGCCCTAGAGTTATTTTATGAACTTCAGGAAGCAGAAACCAGTTTTGCGGAGATTGCTCAGGAGTATATTCAGGAGGAAGAATTACGGCGCAAGGGAGGATATTTAGGATTGGTTAAACGCCAGCAGATGAAACCAGAGATTTCGGCGAAAGTGTTTGCGGCGACACCAGGGGAGGTTTTGAAGCCAATTGTCATGTCTAAGGGGGTACATTTGATTAAAGTGGAGGAGATTATTCAGCCAGAGTTGAATGACAAGCTACGTTATCAGATTCTTTCGGAGTTGTTTGAAGGGTGGTTAAAGCGACAGGTTGAGGAGGTGGAGGTGGTGACGGCTATGGGCGAATCTTAGGTGTTTTTATTCTGGGTGTAATGTAGGGGCACGACACTGTCGTGCCCTTACCTCTTGTTATCTATTGGTATCCTGGAAAAAACCACAACATCGGTATAAAATATCCCACGTTGATAGGGCGCAAGCCTTGCGCCCCTACAATATTCACATCTTGTATCTTATGTCAAATACTTCGACTTGACCGACGCTCTAAACAGTTGAGAGGAATCGCGCCTTCTGTTCTATGCGGTTGAGTAACGGATGTTCAAGCGCCAGCACAGAGGGAACACGAGTTGGTTCTGCTAAACGTAGCAACTCATATCCAATACCGGCTAGCCCAGTCATCAATCCTGGTGTTTCAACGCCTAATGGTACTCCACAAAGCCAACCCTGCTGATTGATGCTTTCGAGAATAATTGCAGCCAAGCGGTTAACTTGGGTTTTCCACTGGGGGTGATCCAGGATGAGACTAGCTTGCAATAACAGTTCCAAATTGCCGAGATCGCCATGACACAAGGAGTGATTCATGCCAAATCCTTGAGTCAGAGTCGTGTTTAGGGCGGTGTCAATCTCTACACGAATTTGGGAATCATCAAGGTAGGATAGAGAACGTAATCGACCTAATCCAACTCCTGGCGCCCCATGACACCAAGCTGTCATAAAAATATCTATCTGTTTGTTATCTGAGAGAACTGTATTCTCAAACTCACGCAAATCGGGCCAGTTTCCGACTTTCCCAGAAAAGAGACTGCGTTCATAGGCGATCGCTCCCAGTGCAGCTTTGTGAAACCGTTGCTCACCTGTCATTGCTGAAAGTTCCAGCAACGCCCATGCTATACCCGCAGCGCCGTGAGAGAACCCTGTTAAAGGTCTTTTTCCCACACCTGTGGACACCCATCCGATCCCTTGGTTCATCGGTTGAGCGCAGGTAATCAGGCGATCGCCACATTGAATTGCCACAGCAAGTGTGCGTTGAGATGGTTTACAGCGATACAGATTGAGCAAACTGATCAGACAACCAGCAGCACCGCCGATGATATCGAATTGTTCATCTTTGGTAATCAAATCGGGAAGTAATTCAACCTGTGATTCCGCCTCAGCCAAGAGTTCGAGTTCATCCCACAAAATCCCCAGATGGGTCAAAGTATAGATTATTCCGCCCCAGCCACTATAACCACCGATCGCGGTTATCGATGCTTTTTGAGTCTCCACCTGACGTTGCATCGTCTTCAACGCCGCTTTTGCCAATTCGGTGTAACGCTTTTGGTTAGTGACATTGCCAAGGTAGGCAAGAAAGAGAATAATACCTGCTAAACCATCATAAAGGTCGATTCCTAATGGAGTCAGAATCCAGTGCTTTTGAGCGATTAGCGTTAAGCCAATCCAAGAGACATTTTGCTGTTCACCCAACGCCAGAAACTCTAAGCGATCGCCAATTTGTTGGGCGGCGATTAATAGTTGTTCACGAGTCACAGGATTTTTGGCTTCACTCAGATGATAACGAGTCCACTGCGCTTGTTCATCTGCCATGGCTAATGTTGTTAAAGAAGCACGAATAAACCATCGCTGTTGCTGCAAATCAGCTTCACTTAGTTGCTGGAGACGACGTTGCACTAAACTCATACCTGTTTCACCAAAGAAATCGCCAATGGGTTCGTTAGAGCTACTCCAAATCGTCCGCGAATTCGGGCGGGTGGTGAACATGGGAATATCACCCTGCCACAAATCTCTCTGTTCAGCCGCAATCACCCTGACTAGATAGGGGTGTCGCTCAATTTCTGCCCACAGTCGATCAAAAAAGCGATCGCGTTCTAAAGCATTGCGTAAGAAATCAGGATGGAAACTTTCAGAAAGTAACAGGCTGTAGGTGCGAGTCGGTCTGAGGATACAACGCACTTCATCTTCGGCGAAACAGGCTAACCGTCCATTTTCAGCCAATAACTCATCTTGATAGTGCAGCAGTAATTGATAAATGTTAGTAAAGCCAGTTAGAATGGCTTCAGTATAGTCTAAGACATTCACGTCAACACCATTCAACCTTGGTCGATTCTGACGTCCTGGCATTGGCATCCGCTTGCGAGCAAACCGCATTTCATCGGTTCCCACTGCTTCTAAATAAGGAACCGGACTTGGTGTCAATTGACCCGCTTTTCCTCCCAAACCACTCATTTCGATTCCTTCGGATTCAGCATTTGTCCAAAAGCGTTCCGGAAGTAATCCAACTCGCAAAACAGAATAAGCAATTTTGTGATCAGTCGGTAAGTCAGATTGAGTTGCTTCTAGACTTTCAGGACGAGGATGAAACAGAGACTCCAGATCAACTAAGACTGGATGTTCCCCAGCAGCGATTAAATTTTCAAAATGAAAATCAGTCGCTTCAATCGCATACAAAAGCGCTAAATAGGCTCCCTGTCGTTCATAAAAACGCTGAATCTCTGCTGTATCAGTACAGCCAGCCGCCTCCACAAATTCAACCCAACCATAATTGCCGCGATTTAATAGTTTGAGAATCCGGAATGGTGGATGATTCCCCCGTTGATTGAGCCAAGTTAGTAATTCCTGAAAATGAACATCGACGGCAAGTGATCTGGGCTTATATACGAGCTTTAAACCTGATGCAAATTGAGCAATTAGCACCGAACGTCCGCCCCGATGGGTGTCACCCAAGCTACCCTTTATCTGTTGCAATAATCCGGGTTGCTTATCGGGGCTGAATGTGGCACAAATTATTGACCAATCGTGACACAGATGTTCAAGGAATTCTTGGCTAAATTTGACCCATTGATTAGTACCAATTACAATTTGACGCGCCAAAACCGGATATTCTTCTAAAAGAGAAATCAGAGTGTCACGTTGGCACAGGCGTTGCCAAAAACTCTGAAATCGCTCATCTTGGGTGTTACCTTGTAATAACCCTTGTAGACGCGCTACATTCAGTTCTAAAACCATTGTCCGACTCACCATCCACAGCAGGCGTTCTGAAAGACTGGCGAGGAACAAATCTGCAACTGTATTGGGGTCAAAAGGAAGATTCGGGTAGGTTGGGATTAATTTTTGGATTTCTTGATGGAGGCGATCGCGTGCTTGATTAATAAAAGGTGCAAAGACATTTAGAAATCCAGTCGCTTCTTGATCTGGCAATTCTTCTAGGAGTGGAATTAAACCGAGATGAGGACGAGTCAAGGCTTCAGCAATTTCTGTTAACCAGTCTGGCGGAGTTGAAAAATAGTTTTGAACCGCCTGAATGGGTTCGCCGAGAATTTCCATGAATTTATCTTCCGTAATTCCATTTATGGCTAGGCGGTGACTCCAGCAACTACTTTTATTAAAGGAAGACGTTGATTTCCATTTCTGGATGCGCTGCTGAGCAATTTTGTGATTAATTTCCCTTTGACAGCAACCGCTTGACATATTACTTAGTAAGGCAATTCTCTCAGTTAAGGGAGTTGCATTGTACCAAGCAGCCGATTGAAAGTCAGGTTGATTCATAGGATTAACATCAATGAAAAGGATTTAAAATTATTCCAAGTCTGGAACTTTTTGTGCAGAAGAGGAATCTTAACAATCCCTCTTCTTACCGAACTGACCTAAACGTTAATTAGGTCTAACGCCTGCACCACCAAATTGTTTTTGGACAATAACATTCGGCAGTTGCTGTAAAGAAAGCTCCACAACGTCCTTTCAATGTAGATGCGAAAGTAAATCCTCCTTGGACACCATTGATTTCCTCATCTGTCAAGTCAACCAGTCCAGCCGGGTTGTCTGGTAACTGTGCTTTCTGTTCTTCACTCAAGCTATTGCGGAACTCTTCATCCTTCCAAGCACGGATGATATCGATGTTTGCCATTTATTTTTTCCTTGATTTAAATGAACAAATTTTAGTCGATAGGCTTAAATCAATATCGACAATTACATTGAAGCAAATGCACCAGAATATATCAATAAAATCTTGAATAATAAAAAGACTTTATCTTATATTAATGTCTTGTTCTTTCGATATCTTTCATGGATGTGTATATTATTTAAATTATATATTATTGGTATTGGGGAGTAAATTCCGTGAGCATGAAAAATAATTCGGACAAAAAGTTTATATATTTTTCTCAAAAAGCTTGGATAATATCATGTTAACTACCTCCCAAAAATTATCCCTGCCTCTTGACAAGGTGAGAGACAGGGATTGAATTAAAAGGAAGATATTTAGGACTCGTTAAACACCAACCGATGAAACCATAGATTTAGCTGATTTACATGAGGATGAACTCCTTATTTCTCGTCCCATTTAAAAAACCCCCAGAAAACCTCACCTTCCTTTCCATCATTCCATTGACAATAAGATGACCAAGCCAAATATTGTCCTTGTCCGAAGATCATGTCTTCATCAAGAAGATCATGAAGAAAACTTTCTGAATCATTAAACAAATCAGAACCAACTGGATTAAGAGTGTCAATTTTGATGGTAGCCATTGCAATCTCCTTGGATTTATTCGTTGAATTGAGAAGCATTATTTGTTTTTGCTTCTATTAATAGCTTAATCAATTAACATAAAAATGACAAGTGCCTAGCGAGTATATAAAAAGACATTAAAATAATGTTTAATGCTGGTTCATTAGCTAAAAAAAAATTTACTAATTGTAATGGGTTGAGGCTTATTTACATAAGTTGATATATGTGGGTTTATTGCCATCGTTCTACTTATCGCGTCAAAATTATTAGGACTTACGCAGTGGTTAAGGTGCGTTACGCTACCCTTCGGGAACGCTCTGCGAACGCTAACACACCCTACGATTAGAGGCTTTTCGTAAGTCCTAATTATATTATTTTGTCCGATTTATTTAGTTATGTGCATAATGATTTTAGAGTTTGTAGTAAGCGCTTTAGCGCTTATGGCACTCAAGTGCCTACTACGAACCCAGTAAAGGTGTATAATTATCGTCAGAATTGGCATTGAGATAGGCACGGTTTATGTCAATCCCAAACAGGGAAAACTGTTGGAGAATTGCCTGCATTCGCCCGTCTGGGGAGTTATCCCCGTTTTGCCAAGCTTCTAGTAATCCATTGGCAACCAGTTGACAGCGGTTCATGCCAAAACTTTCTTGTGTGCCAAACTTGGTATCGGGTTCTTCAGCTAACCCTAATCCGGGGGCGAGTATTTTAGTAAATAGGGGAACTTGGGGTTTAAAATGGGCTTGATTTTCCTCATAGATCACCTGCAACACTTGGCAAACCGTGGGGTAATTGGGTTTATCGAAGTAGAAAACTCCGGAATCATAACGTCCGTAGTCGGCGGGGTTATACAGGACTTTAAAGGTAAAGGGTAGGTTAATCGCGTTAAACTTCTGAGTTAGGCTATCCATGACCGAAACCGCCCCGTCTGGGGTGAGGTTAACGTAAATTCGCACGGTTTCTGAGGGATGATTTAAGGTGGGTTCACTCTGGGTTCCGGCGTTACTTACTGCCATGTAAAATCCGTTTTGGATCAGGTTTTTGGGCATCCGAATCGCTACGGTATCCCCAATAGCTGCGGCTTGGTTGGGGTGGAGATGGCGTTGGGGTTCAATATGCAGCTTTAAACTGCCTTTGCTGACGACAATTGTGTTATCTGATTCTTGTTTGAGGACGAACCAACCGGGGTCAAAGTAACCGGTTCCTTGATTGTGATCGTGTAATTGTTGATAGAAGTTTAAGTCTAATCCTAAAAGGGTATTATTTTCTAGGTCGAGGGGTAAGGCTGGGTTATCGGTATTCAGGGCGAGGCTATTTTCTAGGGATTGATTGTAGTAGATCCCGTAGAGAAAGCCACGTAGTTGTAGACTCCAGTAGCGTTGTTGGATGTCTGGGGGCATTTTCTGGAGACGGTTAATTATTTCTTGGGGTAGTTCAAAGGGTTTGTAGTTGGGATGATGGATGGAAAAGTTGGCTTGGAGTTCTATGGTGTTGGCGATGTTTTGTAAGGTGTCGAGGAGGGAATGGGTGGGGATGTTTAGGAGTTGCATGGTTTTCTTTTTTTTAACGCAGAGGAACGCAGAGGTTAACGCAGAGGGGCGCAGAGGGTTTCGGGGGAGTTGGGGGAGGGGTTTGGGGGTATTAGATTAGTAGCCATGGTGCCAAATAGGGTGGGGATGGATTGTTGGGGACGACAGAGTAAGGTTTTGGCGACTTGTAGCATGGCGATTCCTGAGTTGCTAAAGGATTTTTGGTATTGAATTGTTGCTTGAATTTGTTGAATTAAGGCTAAACCTGCAAATTGAATGATTTGGAGTAAGAAGGTGGGGCGGTGTGTTAAGATTTCGGGGAAGTTGTGGAAATAGGCTTGGGTTAAGCTGGCAATTGAGGGTTGCAGTTGGTCGAGGGGAGTTGTAGCTAACCGCAGGGATTCTTCAATATTCAGAGCGTTGCTGATGACTAAACTATCCAGCCAAATTTGGATATAGCTGGCGATGAGAGTTCCTACGTCAAAGGCTGGATCTCCCCAATGAGAACGTTCCCAGTCAATCAATCGTACTCTGCGATCGCGCGATTGTTCCCAGTGGTTAGACAGCAGGATATTATTGAGTTTCAGGTCATTATGGGTGAGACAACTGGGGGTGAAGGTTTTGCCGAGTTGGGCGATCGCGTTTCCTAAACTGTCGTATCGTTGATAGAGGGCAAAGAATTTGAGTCCATCGACGGGAACCAGCCCAAAGATGTCTGGAGTGATTCGTTCTAGTCCGCTAATCAGGTTGGGTACGGTTTCGGGGAGAGTGTGAGACTTTTGTGAGAAAAACTGCCGATAGTCGTCTCGGTTAAAGGTGGTGCGATGAATGGTTGCTAGAGTGGTACCAATAGACGCCGCGATCGCACTCGGGAAGATTGTCTCTTGGGCGTAGAATTCCATTAAGTCGCGGTACTCGTCTAAGTAGCGGAATATGATGATTGATTCCCCCGGGTCAAAATGCAGTATCTGGGGTAGATAGGGGTGAAGGGTAGTAAGTTCAGGAAAGTGCTGTAAAAACTCTTGAATCCGCCATTCTTGACTAAATTCTCCGGCTGTTTTCCCGTCCTGATTATACCGTTCTTGCTTAACTAGGAGTTTTTTACCGTCGGGTAAGGTGACTAAGAGGTTAAAGTTTTTCGCCGCAACGGGTTTAATAATGAGCTGATTTTGCTTTTCTGGTGGACATAGCCCCAGGCGGATTAAATAGTTGGGGAGATTAATTGAGCTTAATTGCATCGTTGATTAGGTCTGACTTCATGAATTCAGTGGTTATCTTAGGTTTCATTTTATTTTCAATCCCGGGTTTGTGAAGTATTGGCGGATGAATTAATTGGCGTAAATTTATAAAATTTTGTCTTCTGCCAGAATGCGTGGATATCCCCACAAATCCATAAACAGTGCTGGAATATAAGCAAGTGAAGCGCTTGCCAGAGTTGCCGTTGGGGATGCGATATGTTCTTTAATTGACAGAATTATGTCTGATTAACTACTGTGTTATCGGCACATAGAATTAGCCCTTGACTTTATTTCGGATTAAATGTAATTTTATAAAAGGGAAAAATGTGCCGTCCTCATATACCCCAATCAACCTTAATAACCATTTCTCGTAGGGTGGGTTAGGCGGTACTCAATTGACTTCCCAAACCCTTTAATTCCCTATCCGCCGTAACCCACCGAGTTATCGTTGGCAACAGGTAAACCCAAGAAGAGGGCGAGTCGATAAAATTAATGCCTCTCCCCGTCACGATAGTGCAGCGACTCGCCCCTACCAAGTTGTTACAAGGTTACAGGATTACAGGACACAGGACACAGAATACAATAAAATAAAATAAATATCAGGTTAGGAATGACCTAAACTTCAAATCCAGAGGGTGCTATGTTGACCATCAATCAAAGCTTACAGCGTCTGATATATGGAAGCGCGATCGCAAACTACCCCGCCATCCCCGACGTGCTAAGAAATGTTAACAAGCCTCAAACTCTTACTGTTCCCTGTTCCCTGATCCTTCCTAATCTCAACCGTTAACTTTAATTGTGTCCGACTACTTAAGTCATTAATGGAGGACGACTGACTCATGAATAGTTCAGAACTAAGAACCAAAGTTTTGCAAGAAATCCAGAGTGTTCCCGATGATAAACTGATTGAACTATTAGAGCTGATTCATACATTCCGACTACGTTCAGAACCTGCCCATTCTCCCAGCCAACTGATCATGAAATTCGCAGGTTGCTGGCAAGATCTACCCAACGAAACCTATACTGACTTCTTAGACGACATTTCCCAGCGCCGTCAGCAAGCATTTCAACAGAGGCAAAACCGATGAAGCCAGCCTTAGTTGACACTGACATTCTATCCATGTTTTTTCGCGGCAATCCAGCCGTCGTTTCTAATGTTCAGACCTATCTGAACAAATATCGTAAAATCAACCTCAGCATTATTACCTACTACGAAATTCTCAGTGGCTTAAACCATCGCGACGCCCACAAGCAACTTGCCTTATTTCTAGAATTTGCCACTCAAAACACCGTTTTGCCCCTCACCCAAACATCTGTCACCCTTTCAGCAGACTTCTATGCTAGCCTGCGAAAAGATGGAACGCCTGTCGATGATATTGATCTGTTAATTGCTGGTACTACAGTTGCCAATAATCTAGTTCTCATTACCCACAACCAGCGTCATTTTAGCCGAATTGAAGGGCTAGAATGGCAAGACTGGAGTCAATCTTGACGATGATCACGAAGGGAGATCGGGGAAATCGCGGCGAAAAAAATAGAATTAGTGCTTGACTTTCTTTCTGATTTTAGGTAATTTTATATCATGGAAAAATATGCCGTCCTATAGACCCCGATCACCCGTAAACCGTAGGGTGGGTTAGGCGGGATTAAATCCCAGAAACAAACCATTTAATTAACTATCCAACCTAACCCACCGAGTTATCGTTGGCAACAGGTGAACCAAGGAAGAGGGCGAGTCGATAAAAGTAATGGATTTCCCGGTAACGATAGTGGGGCGAGTCGCCCCTACAGGATTACAGGATTACAGGATTACAGGACACAAAACACAATAAAATAAATATCAGGTTAGGAATGACCTAACTATCAAATCAAAGAGGGTGCTATGATGACCATTAATCAAGGCTTACAGCAGATAGGATATGGAAGCGCGATCGCCTCATTCTTCTTCATCCCCTGTAACCCTGTCCTCGCCCAGATTACACCCGATTCCACATTAGGCGCTGAACAATCCTCAATCCTACCCAATGGAGTGGTTATTGATGGAGTAACCGCCGATTTAATTCAGGATGGCGCTAGCCGAGGTTCCGCCTTATTTCATAGCTTTTTAGAATTTAATATTAACGAAGGACAACGGGTTTATTTTGCCAATCCTGACGGAATTGAAGCCATTTTTAGTCGGGTAACCGGAACTGATTCCTCGGACATTTTGGGGACATTAGGCGTTAATGGTACAGCCGATTTAATTTTTATCAATCCTAATGGAATTCTCTTTGGCGAAAATGCTCAATTGGATATCCGGGGTTCCTTTATTGGGAGTACAGCCAATGGGGTGGTATTTGAGAATGGCACAACGTTTAGTGCAACTAATCCAGAAGCGCCACCATTACTCACTATTAATGTTCCCTTGGGGTTGCAATATGGAAATCAGAACTCAGCCGCGATTACGAATTCTGGGAGTCTAGAAGTTGGAGGAGATTTAACCTTAGTTGGCGGAAAAATTAGCAGTACCGGACAATTAGCCGCCCCCGCCGGACATTTGGAGATAGCCGCCGTGAATGGAGATGCAATGGTGCGGGATGGGTTGGCGCAGTCGGCTATTTTATTCGCGAATAATAATTTAATTTTAGAGGAAAGTCAGTTAGTCACCGCCGGAGATTTAATCTTATTGGCGGGGGATACGGTGCGAGTGCGGGATAGTGTCGAAATTCCGTTTATCGCCCATACAGGTGGGAATCTTTATATTCAAGGAAATCAAGGCATTGATATTCTGGCATTGAATCATCCAGGAACGCCGTTTCAGAGTGGTGGGGATTTGATTTTAATTAGTGATGGGGTGATTTCTGGGGATGCTCATTTTGCCAGTGGGGGTCAGTTTGCGATTCTAAATTTAGCGGGGGAACCGGGGGATTTTATCAGTTTATATGACCCGATTATTAGTTCCGAAGGGGATGTGGTTTTAGGGGATTATACAGGAGTTTCGCTGAAGGTTGAGGCGAGGGGAAGTATTACCACAGGAAATATTCGGATTACGGGTGAAGATACGACATTGAAAACTGAAGACTATCCGAATGATCCAGATGTCGATACGTTGATAAATAATCCTGCCTTAATTTCAAGAGCGGGGCTAGATGAGTTAAAACATCCGCCAACGACATTAATTCCTGTTTATTGGGATGATTTTGAAGGAGAAATTCCTGATGTATGGTCAAATACATCAACAGATATCACACCAAAAGGAAACCGTAGATTTTTGGGACAGTTTAGCGAAAAAGATGCGACGAGTTTGACACTTAATAATCTCCCCTCACACAACCTAGTAACAGTATCGTTCGATCTGTTTATCATCAACTCATGGGATGGTAATTCTACAACATTCGGACCCGATATTTGGGAGTTGAGTGTGGAGGGGGGTCAAACAGTTATCAATACAACTTTCAGCAACCAGGACTTTCCTCGGGAAAACCAACCCGGATACCCTCAGACACAGTCACACCCCGATGAATATAATCCGGCAAATATTATCAATAATCCAGCCCGCCAAGGAGCTATTGAGGATAGAAACTCTCTCGGATACGAATTCTTATTTCAAGAAGATACTGAAAAAACGCCGATGGATTCAGTCTATCACTTTAGCCCGACCTTTTCCCATACAGCGAATTCCCTTGAACTGAACTTTTCTGCCAGCCTGACAGAAGAGGATTATGATGAAAGTTGGGGAATAGATAATGTCAGTGTTTCTGTGGGCTCAAGTGTAACATTTTCGGGAGAACCATCACCAAATAATAGTCCCAATGATTCAAACTTAACCTTATCTCAAAATCCATCCCCAGGACGTATCACCACAGGCAACCTGGAAACCCCTGGAGGACCTATTATCTTAGACGCAAGCAATGATATCACGCTCAACGGCTCAATTAAAACAAACGGTGGGGATATTACACTGGAAAGTGGTGGTGTAATTGATACTACCGCAGGGGAAATTGACGCCTTTTCCGGTACTAATGGAGGAGACATTAATCTCGAAGCTGACGGTAATATCAAAGTAAGTAATATTACCTCATCGGGTAATGCATTCGGTGGCAATATCAACATTACCAGCAAAAATGGAGTCATCTCTCTAGATGGTGACACACTCGTTCGCAGCGATACCTTTGTTTTGGGTAGAGGAGGAGATGTTAACCTATCCGCTCGGTCAATATTGATCACCAATGGTGCTGGCATTATTACTGGAACGGATAAAGTAGGTCAAGGTGGAAATCTGACAGTAAATGCCCAAGAATCTGTTGAAATTCTTGGAACGTCAAATGACGCAAATCTATCTCTGAGTATGTTATCCACCGCCACCGCAGGAACTGAAGCTGCTGGAGATTTAACCATTCACACCAAGCGATTAATTGTCCGAGATGGGGGAGTTGTTTCAGCTTCAACGGCTGGTGCAGGTGATGGGGGAAATTTGATTGTAAATGCTTCTGAATTTATTGAATTAAGCGGTACAGCACCCGATGGATTTCCCAGTGGATTTTCTACAGATACGATTAGTAGTGGTAATGCGGGAGACTTAATTATTGAGCGAGGACGCTTAATTGTGCGAGATGGTGCCGCCGTATCCGTTTCCACATTTGCTGACGGTGAGAGTGGTAATTTAATCATCCGTGATTCGGAATCCATTGAACTGAGTGGGACTTCACGAGCAGGATTTCCTAGTGGGTTGTATGCTCAAGCATTTGGGGATGGGGATGCGGGAAATTTAACCATAAATCATACCCAAAATTTGAGCGTTCGGGATGGGGCAAAAATCACCGTAGCGGCGGGTAATGCGGTAGATAATAGAATTCCTACGGGGCGTTTGGATAGAGCGAAAACCGATGAAATTGCCGATATAATTGGTGCGCCTGACATATCTATCAGTCCCCAAGCAACAGGGAATGCAGGAAACATACAAATCACAGCAGACAATATCTTTCTGGAAAACCAAGGATTAATTATTGCTGAAACGGAATCAACTGAAGGTGGTAATATTACCCTCAACGTTAACGATATATTACTCCTACGCCATAACAGTTCAATTTCCACCACTGCTGGAACTGCTCAAGCTGGAGGAAATGGCGGTAATATCCGGATTAATTCACCCTTTATTGTCGGGCTTCCTTGGGAAAATAGCGATATTACCGCTAACGCCTTCTTGGGGAATGGGGGGAGAGTTGATATCACCGCCAACAAGATTTATGGACTCGAATTTCGCCCTCGCCTCACTCCCCTTTCTGACATTACCGCCAGTTCCGAATTTGGCGAACAAGGAGTCGTGGAACTCGACACCTTAGAAATTGACCCGAACACCGGATTACTGCAATTACCTCCCCCAGCTTCTCCACCGGATTTTGTCAATTTCTGTCAAGGGCGTTCTGACCAAACTCCTAGCCATTTTATTATTAGTGGACGTGGTGGTGTTCCGCCCACAATTTCTCAAGTCACCGGAACCGATAACGTGTGGGAAGATTTACGTCCATTGACTCCCAATAGTGATAGTCGCCCAGCCAAAATTGAACCCGTAACCCAGACTCGTTCAACGCCAATAATTGAAGCCCAAGGCTGGATAAAATTACCCGATGGAACAATCGTTCTCACCGCCGAAGCGCCTAATGTTACCCCTAATCCGGGTTGGCAAAATCCGATACATTGTCAGAGTGCTATTGAGTGATAAGTGGGGGATAATAATGAGGGACTGCTGAATCTAACTTTTCACGGTATTTGGCACATCTGTAGGGGCGGGTTTCACGACTATCTTTTTGGTTGCACCCAGATGTGACTAAACCCGCCCCGACTCAGGTTTGTACACTTCCCTTGAAAAGTAGGGACACCATCCTTGCGCCCTCATGTACCTCTATTTGAGCAACGCTATTTTTTAACGCAGAGTTTCGCAGAGGTTGACGCAGAGGTTCGCAGAGGGATTGAGTGGTGGGGAGGTGAGGGGTTGATGGTTCTGAAATAAATAGGAGGTGGATGATTGATGACGTTTATTAATCCGAAAACTGATTTTGCTTTTAAGAAGATTTTTGGCTCCAAGAAAAGTAAGGAGATTTTGATTAGTTTCCTGAATGCTATTCTGTATCAGGAACGGGAGATGATTCAAGACCTAGAAATCCTTGATCCTTATCAATCCCCTCGCATCCAGGGAATCAAGGATTCCTATTTAGATGTGAAAGCCGTCATCACTGGAAACAAAACTGTCATCATTGAAATGCAGGTACTCAACGTTTTAGGCTTTGAAAAACGAGTCCTGTATAATGCCGCCAAAGCCTTTTCCATTCAACTGAGAGTCGGGGAAGATTACAACCTCTTAAATCCAGTGATTGCCTTAACCATTACCGACTTTGAGATGTTCGCCAACAGTGCCAAAGTTATCTCTCGCTATTGCCTCAAGGAGAAAGAAACCTTAACCGATTATGCCGATGACATTGAATTAGTCTTTGTCGAATTACCCAAATTCAATAAAACCTTGGATGAATCAGAAACCTTAACCGATAAATGGCTCTACTTTCTCAAATTTGCCAACACCTTAAAAGACGTGCCGCCGCCAATGGCAACGATTCCCGCCATGAAACAGGCATTTACTATCGCCAGACAGAGTAAACTAACCAAGCGAGAGTTAGAAGCCCTAGAGAAGCGAGAGATTTTTATTCAAGATAGTCAGAATGCGATTCGCAAAGCCAAACTGGAAGGAAAAGAGGAAGGTATGAACGAAAAAGCA
This sequence comes from Coleofasciculus sp. A1-SPW-01, assembly GCF_040217205.1. Taxonomy (NCBI): domain Bacteria; kingdom Bacillati; phylum Cyanobacteriota; class Cyanophyceae; order Coleofasciculales; family Coleofasciculaceae; genus Coleofasciculus; species Coleofasciculus sp. A1-SPW-01. The sequence goes on from NZ_JAVJNP010000130.1 coordinate 29,557, forward strand.
AATGCCATTGCCCGTGAACTCCTCGATGTTTTAGACATTGAAACAATCAGTCAAAAAACCGGATTAAGCATTACCGAAATTCAAGACTTAACCTAGATGTCAGTTCCCCTTGTTCCCCTTCTCCCTTGATGGGAGAAGGGGTTAGGGGATGAGGGTGAAAACCTTACCAGTCATGCTTTTTACCTTAAGTTGACACTAATAAAGACTTGCGCCCCATCCAGGATTGAGTTAAATCGATGCACTTCCCAAACAACAAACAACGTTAGCGGTCACAAACGGAGCTTTTGTCATGCAGAGCTTAGTGAAGTATAGCGTAACATAGTCGTGAGATTCTTCACTCCGCTATCGCTCCGTTCAGAATGACAAATTTGGCCGTGCGAAGTATAACAAAGGACAAATGACGAATGACCAATAACAATCGCCATCTACTGATTGGATTTATCCTCGGATTATTCCTATTCACAGGTATCCCCCCTGTCTTATCCCAAATTAACCCAATTACCCCTTCTATCCAATCCGCCGCACAATCTATAACCCAAGGGAGAACCTATTACGCCGCCAAAGACTATCAACAAGCCATTCACTTCTGGCGACAAGCCGCCCAAGGCTACGAAACCCAAGGGGATACCCTGCATCACGCCCAGGCGTTGAGTTATTTGTCCTTAGCCTATCAAAAACTCCACCAATGGACAGACGCCGACGCCGCCATCACAGCCAGTCTGACTCTATTAGATACCCTAGCAGAATCAACAGAGCGATCGCGTCTTTATGCTCAAGCCCTGAATCACCAAGGTCGTCTAGAATTAGCCTTAGGGCGGGCGGAATCTGCATTAGCCACCTGGAAGCAAGCCACGCAAATCTATCAACAACTCAATGATGACATCGGAGTAACAGGTAGCCTATTCAACCAAGCCCAAGCCATGGAAGCCTTAGGATTCTATCGTCGCGCCTGTCAGATTTCCCTGCAAGCCCTCCAGGTAGACAATCATTGCAACTTATCTGAGTCAGGCGAATTAGACGCCGCCGTTAACACCTTTACCCAGCAATCTCAACCCGCATTTACCGTTGTCGGGTTACGCCATCTAGGAAATGTTCTCCGCCTCGTTGGACATTGGCAAGAGTCAAACCTTATTTTACACCAAGCCTTAGACTTAGCCGAACAAATCGACTCCCCATCCCAACAAAGTGCCACATTACTCAGTTTAGGCAAAACCCAATACGCTATATATCGCCAAGACAAAGACTTATGGGAGAGAAGTAATATCACCCAGAATCGCGACAATGCCAAAGAATGGGCAAGAAAAGCCTTAAACACCTATCAGCAAGCCGCCACCATCAACACCGACTCCACCACCTTACCCTTAGAAGCCCAACTGCATCGACTCCGTTTATTAATCGAGTTTCAGCAGTGGTTACAAACCCTAGCAAAAACCGATAAAACCGCAAACCCAGCCGAATTTACCTCTCAAATTCAATCCCAAGTCCAGACATTACTCAACAGTCCCCTTGCCAACTTAGAGGACAGTAAAATCGCCATATATAGCCAACTATCCTTTGCCCAAACTCTACTGAAATTACCCCAGTATGACCCAAACTTTAGTCATGCCCTTGATTATACCCAAGCCGCATTAAATCAAGCACAATCCCTGGACAACAAACGGGCAGAATCTGAAGCCCTGGGGACATTAGCTCACATTTATGAACAGAACCAAAACTGGTCAGATGCCCAAGACTTAACCCATCAAGCCCTCGGTTTAGCCCAATCCCTTAACACCGAAGACTTAGCCTATAAATGGTTATGGCAATCGGGACGAATATATTGGCAACAACAACAAAAAGAAAAAGCAATTCATGCTTACGACGCCTCAATTAACCTGCTGGATTCCGTGCGGCGGAACTTATTAGCCATCAACCCCGGCGTGCAATTTTCTTTCTTAGACGATGTGCGACCCATTTATCAAGAATTCCTGCAAATCCTACTCCAACCCGACGCCAATCTTGACCATCTCAGTCAAGCCACACGCATCAGCGAAGCCCTACAATTAGCTGAACTCGAAGACTTTCTCCGCTGTAGTTTTACCAACTTAGTCCCCATTGACCAAAGTAAAAATCCCCCCGATGCAATTATTTATCCAATTTTACTCGAAGACCACCTCGAAGTTCTGGTAAAATTGCCCCAATCTGACTCATCTCCAGAAAACGTTTATCGGTATACCACCCAGGTTTCTGCTAAAGACTTTAGCCAAACCCTCTACGACTTGCGCCACCAATTAGACGACCCCAAAAATCCAGTAGACAGCCTAATTTTACCCCCAGCCCAAAAACTCTATAACTGGCTACTCAAATCAGCCCAGGCTGACTTACCCCCAGAGGGAACCCTAGTCTTTGTTCTCGATAGCACCCTGCAAAATCTCCCCATTGCCATTCTCCACGATGGTCAGCATTACTTAATCGAAACCTATAACATTACCGTTAGCCTCGGGTCACAATTACCCAACCTCAACCCCTTATCCCCAAACAATTGGCAAGGGCTACTAGCCGGAATTCATAAAAAAGCCGATAGTTACCCACCCAAATTACCACCCTTATCCAGTGTCTGGGAGGAACTACATCAGATTCACAATACTGTCCCCAGCCAACTTCTACAAAACGAACAATTTACCCAAACCAACTTCCGAAACCAACTAATTAACCATCCATTTTCCGTAATTCATCTAGCCACCCACGGCGAATTTAGTTCAGATGCAACCAAAACCATCATCTACGCTTGGGACAAGGAAATCCCCGTAGAAAAATTTGGTCAACTCCTGCAACAGAGACAACAAACCCGCCGCGAACCCATTCAATTATTAGTCCTCAGCGCCTGTCAAACAGCCTCTGGAGATAAACGCGCCGCATTAGGATTAGCCGGAGTCGCCTTAAGAACAAATGCCAGTAGTACAGTCGCCAGTTTATGGCGCGTTAGTGATAACTCTACCGCCCAATTAATGAACGACTTTTACCAGCAATTAAGCCAAGGCATTCCTAAAGCCGAAGCCCTAGCCAACGCCCAACGAAAACTTCTAACGAATCCCGATAATCCATCCCACAAACATCCTTACTATTGGGCAGCATTCATCCTCGCCGGAAACTGGTTTTAATCGTTCGTAGTAAGGGCTTTAGCCCTAGCTATATTTCCGACGTAAACCCAACCGACAATCAAATAACTCCCCATCGCTTGTAGCTTGTAGGGTGCGTTAGCGAAGCGTAACGCACCACTGCTATTCCAATAGCGTTAAAATAGCCAATATTAACGCTATAACTTGCAAGTCCATGGTTTTAACAGTTCAAGCCTCAGTTATCCCCATAGACCAACTAGAACAGCAATTTAGCTTAGTCGAAGTCGAGGATACTCAATTCTTCCAGGAATGGCAAAACAATCTCCCCGAACTCTCTGACATCGAGAAACAGATGTTAGACAAACTCAAGCGAGGTTACTTCAATCTCCTCAAACACCCACCCTTATTAGAAAATGCCATCCGCATGGCAATAATTGCCCCACTACTATTTTTAGCCGACTTTTACCTGTTCCCCTTTCACATCAAAGCCGAAAAATCCGTCGATATTTCCACAGAAGACGAAGGCTTAATTGTAGAAGGGCGACTAGACGTATTAGTCCTCAAGCAGCACCTCTGGGTAGCCGTAATCGAATCCAAACGCGCCGCCTATTCCATTGAAGCCGGACTCTCACAGATGTTAGCTTATATGCTAGCTAACCCTCACCCCGAACAACCCAGTTTTGGCATGATTTCCAATGGCGGAAGTTTCCTATTTGTCAAATTAGTTCAAGGACAAATACCTCAGTATGCGACATCAAGCCAATTCGACTTGCGACGCAAACCCGACAATGATCTCTATAGCGTCTTGAGTATCTTAAAGCATTTAGGAGAATTAACCCAAACTAACTCCAACTAGCCATCCCAATTCTCCTACCCGTAGATTCCCAATACCTGCAAAAACTCATATCACTTCCAATTGCTGGCAAAACCATAAACCATTAACCCAAAGCCTTCAACCCCCTCTGCGTACCTCTGCGTTAACCTCTGCGTACCTCTGCGTTAAAAAAAAATATAACCAACATAACATCAGCCTTCTCAATCCAACCCACCTAAACCCCAAAAAAACAAATGATTGCCAATCCCCAACCCAACTACCTAACGCCCCAAGACTACCTAGACTGGGAAAAACACCAAGACATCAAATACGAATACATCAATGGTGAAGTTTTCGCCATGACAGGAGGAACCATTCCCCATAATGAAATCGCCGTTAACCTCATCGCCGCCTTAAAAAATCACCTGCGTGGGAAAGGGTGTAAAGTCTTATCCTCAGATGCAAAAGTTGGCATATCAGACAATGGTTCATTTCACTATCCGGATGGCATGGTAACCTGCGACGAACGGGATAAATATGCCATCGAATTTGTGCGCTATCCCTGTCTAATTATCGAAGTTCTATCACCCAGCACCGAAGCCATTGACCAAGGTAAAAAATTTAGACATTATCGTCGCATTCCCACATTAAAAGAATACGTTCTCATTAGTACCGATCAAATCAATGTTGAGTATTTTCGACGCAACGCTGAAGGAATTTGGGAACTACATTCTTATACAGAAGAAAATGAATTACACCTAACCAGCGTTAATTTTCACTGTACGCTTGAAATGCTTTACGAAAACGTAGAATTAAGTTCGTAGTAGGGGAACCTTAGCCCTGTCCAGCTAGAGGGAGCGAGAACTAAAGTTCTCACTACAAACAAAGCCCTATTTTAGGTGGGTAACGGCACTACTGGACTGACCCAGCTAAAATTGTGCAATAGATTGATGGTTAAATCGGGCGCACGCCGTGCGCCCCTACAATTCTAATCCACCAATTAAGGTGTGCCACTACGTCTAAAACATTTAAGTCAATGACCAATGACCAATGACAAATCAATTTAATCGCTGCATCGCTTTTTCCACAGTCTCAACTCGCTGTTCAGCACCAATTGCCTCATATCCCGCCTTAGCTTCTTGATACCAACGCCGCGCCTCTTCATAATTATTATCCATTTCATAAACTTCGCCTAAAAACTGGGCAACTTGCGGAGTCAATTCAGCATTATTTAACTGCTGATAATTGCTGTAGGCTGCTGTTAACACCTCAACAGCTTGCGGTAATTTTTCCTGCGCCACAAAGGATCTCGCCAGTCCAATTTGCGCCTGGGCAAGTCCGGCAATATCTTGACGACTGCTTGCCAAATCTAGGGATTCTTGATACACTAATTCAGCTAATCCCGGTAACTCCAATCGATTATATAAATTCCCCAGACTCTGATAAACCTCTAAATTTTGGCTATTTGTATCAATCGCTTCTGTTAGCGTTTGAATCGCCAAAGTCATCAAGTCATAGTCTTCGTAAACCTGGGCAAGTTGCAGCGCCATTTCATCTGTACTCAGATTCTGCTGGCGAATCTCTTCCACCTCAACCATAACAGATTCAGCTTGGCTGGGTGTCATCAGTCTAAACATCGATTTCCCAGCTTTTCCATCCGCCTCAACCATCAATTCATAATTAATCCCAGGGGTTAAGGGAGATTGATTAGCCGGATAGGGAATTTCTGTGTCTCGCACATTCGGTAATTCCCAGACAGTTTCTCCCGATCGCAACAAACGCACGGTATACTCTTGAGTATCGGCTAGCGGTGTCCAAGATAGGGTAGGTTGGGGATTTAGCAGCGAACCTCGGGGCGGAGTGATAACCCGAATCTCCGTCAAACCACTGCGACGAGGGAAACGACAAGGACCATTTTCTGGGCAGATTGGCTTGGGGTTTTGGGTATCCGCGATCGCACGTTGCCAAACAATGCTTTCGATTCCCGTGGTTAAGCTGAATGCAACGATTAAGGGAAATAATACCTTAGGCTTCATATTAACACAAAAGCAGGGTAGCAGCACAAAACATTAATATCATTGTATAGACATTAACGATGACATTTCTAGCAACATTGCTTGTCTTAACAAAATTATTGCTTGTCTTAACAAAATCGTAGGGTGCGTTAGCGCAGCGTAACGCACCGTTGTTCTGTAGAATTACTGTGAATTTAAATATTCCTGGGCTTCACCTTGCCAAGTTTGAACTTCGGGCAATCCTCTCGACTCAAATTCAAGGCAGTTTTTCCAGGAAATCAGTGCATTTTTCTCATCGCCTTGTTTTTGTCGTACTTGGGCAAGTAAGCAGTGTGGCGCAGCTTGGGTTTCATCTAGAGTAATAGCAGCTTGCAAATAGTTCTCGGCTTGCTGATAGTCAGCTTTTTGTCTAAATGCCCAGCCGATATTTTTGTAGAGTACGGATTGGAGACTATTTTTTTCTGTCTCATCTAAATCAAGGGTTTCTGTACGCTGCAACGCCTTGAATAGAATATTGTTCGCTAAATCATAATTAAACATTTGCCAAATCTGTAGACGAGCAAAATTATTCGTAGCATCAATACCGACATAACCGTTATCTTGCATGGCACGTTTATATTCAGCCAGCGCCTGTTCAAAGTTTTCGCTATCCTCATAAAGTATTCCCAAGTTGTAGTGAATCGTTGCCCTTGTTTCAGCGTCTGACTTTAGATTTAAAGCTTGGATGAATTGTTCTTTAGCACATTTAAAGTCTTCTTGATACTTACAAACTAGTCCTAAATCACTACGCGCTATGGCACTATTAGGATTAATTTTAACCGCTCGTTCCAGATTTAATCTAGCTTGCTCTAAGCGAAGTTCCATAAGGTCTTCTCGTCCCTGTTTAAAATAATACTGAAATCGCCAAGGTTGTGAGATATGATATACGCCAACTCCCATCATTCCTAGAGTAATAATAGTGGCAATTCCTTTAGGCGATCGCACCCAGCAGCCCAAACCCCGCAACCACAGACTGACGCGGGTTAACCCCTGCGCGATCGCTTTCACATCTTGGGGACGATTCACCACCGCATCTGCCATCAAATCATCGATAAACTCGGCTAAAGGTTTAGAGATTTGTGGTGCTTTATCTTGCCAAATTAACTGACCTGTATTATGATTAATAGGTAGACAACTAGGCGGTTTATTAGTAAGTAAATGAACCAACGTGCGTCCCAAGGCATAAAAGTCGGATTGGGGCAAACATCTACCCTGCCTTTGTTCCGGTGCAGTGTATCCTTCTGATATAATCTTAGTTAATTCAATATCTCCCCGAAGTTTAGCTAAATACGTCCCTGTAATCTCCCGCACACTGCCAAAATCAATCAAGACCAATCTGCCATCCGGCTTCAGGATAATATTACTGGGTTTAATATCCCGATGAAAGAATTGGTTTTGATGCAAATACTCAAGAATCTCTAGAATTTGTCTCAGCCAATTGAGGGCTAATGCTTGAGAAATTTCCCCATACTGTTTTGCCCAGGCTTCTAAATTCTGTCCCTCAATTCTTTCCAAAACTAGGCAGTGTAATTCGGTGGTACTATTAACAGAAACCGTAAAATACCCATCACTCTCAACCTTGGGAATCCCTGGATGATTTAAAAGTTCCAGTGTCAAAGCTTCCCGTTCAAACAGTTCGACTAATTTGCTATGATTATCTCTGAGAACCTTCATCACTTTCCGGGTTCCCTGATCATCCACCTCAAAGATATCGGTATATTTCCGCGAATCTAATCGACGTAGGGGTTGAATCAACCGATATCGGTCATGAATTAATAGTGGAGTACCGCAGGTTTGGCAACACTCCAATTCATCGAGATTTTGACGCTGTTTGCAGTGGGGATTAATACAGTAAATCACATGATTGTTAAGGGTAGAAGGGGAAGAGAGTAAGCTGTTCGGCATTTAAACCTTAATGTCAATAATGACGAAATTCTTGCCGTAGTGCGAGCATCTTGCTCGCTACATTGAGCATCTTGCTCGCTACATTGAGCATCTTGCTCGCTACTAATACCCAATTTAAATGCATGACAGCTTAGAAGGGTCAACCTGTAGAGACGTTGCATGCAACGTCTCTACAAATCATTCAGTTTGTAGGTTTTAACATATTTCCTAATAATCGGTTGTAAAGTAAAAAATGGTTCGCTAGTCTTCTTCCCATCACCCCCAGTCTTCTCAATCAGAGAACGTCCCCGTAAGGAGTCCAATACCTCTAATAATTCCGAAAACGAGATAGAATTATTTTTTTGTAACGTTCTCAGAGACAGAGGCTTATCTTGACGCGCTAAACTCTGTAGAATATCTTTCTCTAAATCCGATAACTTCTCAAACTGTCGGTCGAGGTTTTCCCGAAAAATATCATCAACTAAAATCGTTTGCAGATTAGTGAATTCCACCACATCCCCATTAAAATACTCTGTAATCGTCGCGGCGACTAACTTTAACGCTAAAGGATTCCCTTGATAATCCCGAATCAAATTCTCCCATTTTTCCTCACCCGTTAACCCATTTTCGGCTAAAATTTGGCGGGCGGCGGCGTCGGGTAAGGGGTTCAGTGGTAAAGAATGAACCGAGGGACGAGTTGTTTCTAAGCGGCGGATATCTCTCAGAGTTTCTTGAGAACAAAGTAATAAGCAACTTTGATGGGACGATTCACCAACTTGTCTCACAAGTAACCCGTATTCCTCATAGTCAGGACTATAGCGTCCAAATCTATCACCACTTCGCACAATTGTTTCCACATCATCGAGGATTAATAGACAACGGTGTTGGTTTAAATAATCCCGCAACAGAGAGAGTCTCTCATTCAAATCTGTTGGTAAATCCGATTCCGCCTGATTTCCCAAAGCGATAAGCCAATCCCCTAAAAGGGTGTCTAGGGGTAGCGGATTCCTAAGCGATCGCCAGATAATAAACTCAAACTCCTCCTCTATATCCTGCGCCAGGTTCACCGCCAACGTAGTTTTGCCAATTCCTGCCATTCCCAGGATGGCGACTAAGCGCGAGTTATCCTGAACAATCCATTGCTTCAGCCTCTCTAGTTCCTCTTGACGCCCATACATCACCGAGATATCCGGCGCTTCTCCCCAATCTCGACGCCGAGCGGACTGAGTTTGATAGGATTGATAAGCAGAGATGAGACGCTGTTTCAATTCCACTAACTTACCCGGACCCGTTCCCGTAATCTCAAACTTGCGATAAACTTCACCCAGTCGCTTCCGCAAGGCGATGGGAGTGATCCCCAGAAATTGGGCAATCTCATCCTGAGTTGACTTGCCCGTCAGGACTAACGATAACGCCTCCAGTTCAGTGGAGGACACACCGCGTTCGTCGGTCAAGGTTTTCAGGAATTCAGGGGGAATCGGGGAAGTCAATGTCTTCGGTTCTCACGTTAGTCTGTACTTCTGATTATAGACTGTGAGACGGACAGTTTAATCCAGTCCATTTTAATGGACTTTAGCTATAAGCCCGGAGTTTGAACTCCGGGCTCCGGACTTTGCTTGTGTAGCTGTGACTTCTAGTCGTCCTTTATATTTTATATAAGGTGAGGCTTCGTTAACCCCATCACGGAGGCTAACGCTGCATTTATCTAGGAGAAGAACGCAACGATGGAGCCGCAGCCGCGCCATAATTCACTCGGCAACCGATATTAAAGACACTAACGCCACATTCTAGGGGAACTACATCACCGTTCCGCATGGCACTACAGCTCACATAACCATCATTGTTGGTATCTTTCATCATGCACTCAATGGGTTCTGCACCAGCACGATCAGACCAAGAATTCATCCCCATCCCAGCAACAATGTGATGCCAGAAGAAAACCAGCAGGAAGAAACCCAGAAAAATTGAAACAACGGCTGTCGTGATTAATCCAGCTCTAAATTTCCAACTTTGCAGAAAATTGCCCGACTGAGTTGGAGCTGCGTCTGGGGTAGACGTAGATTCATTAATTGGTTTATCTTGAGTTTCGGTCATAGGAGTACGTAATCTCTTGTGATTTTAAGATAATCGCTTATGGATCTATTCTGATTGTAGCGATCGCGCCTTCCCCCTGCTTCCCCTGCTTCCCCTGCTTCCCTTTATTCAGCAGCCCCTACTTCAGCCCTAGCCTTACCATCTGATCAGTTGCACGATGGCAGGGCTTGTCGGACCTTCAGGCAGTTTCATGGCAGGGTGTTTGAGTTCATGTTTCTTAGAGTAGCGAATTGCTGCCTATTGACATAACCCTGATTCTGTGAAACAGATTCAACTCCTTTCTGCGCCGTTATCGTGAATCCAGTCTGATTACCTAGAATTATCACTGCATAACGCAAAATTGATTAAGTTTAACAACATTCACGTTGCAAAACGTTGTAAAATTTTCATAAAGTTAATCTACCGATACAATTATTTAAGGTACTCAGCATGACTGCAACAACCCCAAAAACTACGTCACCCGTTCCAGCCTTTTGCGAAGGCATCCAATATTTTGGGCAAGGCTTACCGGGTTTGGAGACGTATGGTGGAAAACCTGCCATTGCTGAGGACAAAGTCGCGATCGCATCTCCATCTGACCCGGCGGCTGTCTTTCAAACCCTCCTAGCCGCTGATGCCCTGCGTTACCTAACCCTGCAAGTCACAGCCTCCAAAGCATCCGGTCATCCCGGCGGATTTGCCAGCGTCGCCGAAGGCATCGCCGCATTAATCATGCTGGGCTACAAAAATATTATTACCGAAGTAGGACACCATGCCCCTGGCTTTTACAGCACCATGTTCTTAGACCGTTCCCTAGAGGACATGGGGATTACCACCGTGCAACAAATGCGGGAACGCTTTCGGGAAATGCATGGACTCCTAGGACACCTATCCGGTCAAATTCCCGGACTGCTGAACCCCGCCGGACCCTTGGGACAAGGGCAGCATTTCGCCATGGCGGGGGCGTTACTCCACCGGGATACCCTTTTCCCCGTGACAATTGGCGACGGGGGGATTGGTGAACCCTACATAATGAGTAGTTTTGGTCACTTCAACACCGCCTATCCCGATGTCACCAACTTCCTGCCCATCTTAGTTTGGAATGGATACTCCCAGGAACACCACAGCATGGTATCCACCAAACCCAACGAGGAGATGATTAAATACTGGGAAGGTAATGGATTTAAAGAAATTATCCTAGTCAATGCCAAAGACTTTGACGACGCCAATCAACCCGGTGAATATGTGGATAGCACTGCCTTTTCCTGGGAAAAACGCTTGGAATTTACCAAAGCCGTATTAGAAGCTACCGACAAAGCCGCCAAATCTGCCCTAGGCGGTAAGCTTACCGTACTGATTATCAAACAGCTTAAAGGTGCTGGTGTCCATGCGCGAGGCGCAAAAGCCCACAACCTCTACGCCTACCATACCCTAGACAATGAAGAGATTGTCCAAGCCTTGAAACAGCGTGCCTTACCCCCAGAAGCTTGGCAACTGGTACGCACCAACTCTGAACGGGCGGCTGGGGGTCCTGCGTCCCATCAGGTAGTGACGGAGAAGGAGTTATCCCTACCGGATTTAGGCACATTACCCTTAAACGAATTTGAAATTAAGGGTGATAAGCAAGTGGCGACGACGGCGATGGGGGCGTTAGTTGCCCATGTCGGGAAACAAGACCCTAACTTTATCATTTCTAACGCCGATGGCAATGCCGCCTCTGGGATTAATAATGTTAACGTGGCGCTGAAGATTCTCCATCCTACCGTTGATGACCTCTATTATCAAGGACCTAAGGGTCAAGTTTACGAACCGTTGAGTGAAGATGCTTGTGCGGGGTTAGCCGCGAGTTTAGCCTTGTTTGGTTCCCGTACTCTGTGGTGTTCCTATGAATCCTTTGCGGTGAATGGGCTACCGATATGGCAAACTGTTACTCAAGCCATGGCAGAATTGCGGCGTCCCACACCTGCGACAATTACCTTATTTACCGCCGGGGCATTGGAACAAGGTCGCAACGGTTGGACTCACCAGCGTCCAGAGATTGAAAATTACTTTGCTGCCATGATGCGGAATGGCAATGTGTTTCCTTTGTTTCCTTGTGATGCTAATAGTATCCAGGTGTGTTATGACTGGGCGCTGACAATGAAGAATAAGGGGATTACGATTACGGCGAGTAAGTCACCTTTACCGGTATTAACTACATTTGAACAAACCCGTCAAGCCTTAAAAGATGGGGGTGTGGTACTCCATGAAACCGAAGGGAGTCAGAAAGTTGTGTTTGCCGTGATTGGCGATATGACACTGATTCCCGTCTTAGATGCAGCCGTTCACCTGGAAAATCAAGGGATTGGCGTGCGAGTTGTTTCGGTAATTAGTCCCCGGCGTTTGTATCGTCCCCATGATGTAGCGTGGGAAACTTGTACAGATCCTGATAGCCACTTTTTAAGTGATCAAGGGTTTGAGGAGTTGTTTGGTGGCGATGCGTTGATTGGCGTAACCGGGGGTGCCAGTGCCATGCTGGAACCGTTGATGTTACGGAGTACCGTTAAGCGCGATATTTTTGCCTGGAAGCGCGGGGAAACGGCATCGAGTGCAGGTCAAATTATGGCGTTTAATGGGTTAACGGCTGAGAATTTAGCGAAGCGAGCGACTGAGTTGGTTGGATAAGATTGATTTGCATTAGGGCTTGCTGAATCACGATTGTAGAGACGTTGCATGCAACGTCTCTACTCTTGGGTAGGAGATTGTTACAATAGAGCCAAAAATGAGGGTTAAAGCATCATTTATGACTATCTCACTATCTGTGCAAACAATAATTGAATCCATTGAAGCCCTTTCTCTTGAAGACCAAGCTTTATTATTTGAACAACTTTACAGGCGAAGGCTGGAAAAGCAGCGTCAAGAGAATATCAAGGAAATAGCTGAAACAAAAGAGAATGAGCCAGTAACAGGCAAGTCTCCTCAATCTCAGAATCCTTTACTACAGGTTCCTGCTACGCTCAAAAATAATCCCTTATTTGATGAGGTATTAGGATACATAGCAGCCTATCGCCATGAACTCGATCAGGAAACAGAAGCTTATTATCGTGAACGTGACACCGAGGTTCAAAGCAAGTGACTCGATACATTCTGGACACTGATCATGTCACATTTTTGCAACAAGTTCATCCAATTGTTACCCAGCGTGTTAGTGCAGTTAATCCCGATAATATTGGTGTTACTGTCGTAACCGTTGAAGAACAAGTACGGGGATGGCTAAGTGCGATCAGAAAAACATCCCAATCGTCCCAACCTGAACGATTAATATGGGCTTACAGAGGATTGCGAGATGGGGTTAAATATCTGAGCCGATTAAACCTAATTGACTTCAGTGAAGAGGCTTACGCTCATTATTTGGACTTGCGTCGTCAAAGAATACGCATTGGCACACAAGATTTGCGAATCGCCGCTATTGTGCTGGCAGAAAATTCTATCCTCGTTACGCGCAACCATCGTGATTTTGCACAAGTACCTGGTTTGGTATTTGAAGACTGGACAGTACCGAATTGAGATAGCAGAAATAGAAACAAGTAAAAATGAATTCTAGACAAATTGAAAGCTGGGCATTGAGAGTTATTGATTGTGTCAAAAATGGTCAACCCAACGAAGATTTTTTAGTTGAGTTGAAGCGAGATTGGATAGAAAAAGAAAAAGCGGCTCGTCGAATCGCAGGTCATGCCAATGCGGCGCGAGGAGAAAATATACTTTGGTTAATAGGTGTTGATGAAAAACAAGGTGTTATTGGAGTCAATGCCACCGACCTTGCTACTTGGTATCCTGCTGTAGAGTCTTGCTTTAATGAACTAGCTCCAAGAATGATACCATTAAATATTCCTGTAGATGGGAAAACAGTTGTAGCTTTACTGTTTGAAACTGATCGCGCTCCTTTTGTCGTTAAAAATCCGGTTTATGGATCTAAATGCGCAGGTGCTGTTGAGCTTGAAGTTCCTTGGCGTGAAAACACATCGGTAAGATCAGCACGTCGATCTGATCTGATTCGATTACTAGCACCACTCGAACGGCTACCAGATGTTGAAATTATTGATTGTGACTTTACCGCAACAATAAAAGGAGAAGACTCTTTCGGAAATTGTACTTTTGACGCATTAGAATTGAGTATAGAATTGTACCTTGTCCCTAAAAATAACAATCGTATAGTTATCCCGTTTCACCGATGTAAGGTAGAATTTGAAATGATCGGAATTACAACAATTCAATCTAATTGGATCGGATTAGAGCCAGCTAGGGGTAAGTCTTATGGAGGGGGACGTACAGGTAGACCTGGGTCTTTAACAATTCAAAGTACAGCATACGAAATCATAATTGATGATCCTGGTATGATTTTACTAAAAGCAAGATCAAGAAGACCATCATTACCTGATAACGCAAAAAATTGTGATGTTCGTATTTTCATTCATCTTTTACCAACTGATTCTGATCGCCCAGTTGTATTAACTAAGACATTGCCTTACCCAAAAGAACAATGACGGTTCATATTGTGGGGTCTTCCGTAGCAAGGCTTGCGCCCTTACCAAAGTGTCACGTCATCCAAAAAATTGCTATATTACAGCGGTTTTCAAGTTAGTAGACTAAAAATACAGTATAGTTTTAAATACAGTATAGTTTTAACGAGGTATCACCATGACACAGGAAGAGTTGTTGAATGATTTTTTGTCCCTGCCAACTGAAGCACAACGCCAAGTTCTAAACTTCATCGCTTTTTTAAAAAAATATAGGGAAACTGAACTTGCCTCTCAAACAAAAAATGTTGATTTAATCAACGATCCATTCATTGGGATGTGGCGAGAGCGTCAAGATTTAGCTAATAGTACGGCTTGGGTGCGTAGTGTTAGAGAAAACGAGTGGTCAAAATCCCGTGGCTAATCCAACTATTGTAGATATATAGCCAATGTTAGTAAAGTTAGAACTCCATAATTTTAAAAGCCATCAATCTACACAACTTAGCTTTGATCGTTCCCGTTTACATGCCATCGTCGGACAAAACAGTGCTGGAAAAACATCAGTACTGCAAGCATTGCATTATCTCAGTCGATTGGCTGGCTCAGAATTTAAATATATCTTCCAGTATGAAAGATCACCTCAATTTATTACAACAACAGGCAAAAACAATATGTCGGTTACTGCCAGCGGTTTTTGGGGATATGACAAGCGGCAAGATTGGCAAGCATCCTATAGCTGGACACAAGAAAAACCTGATCATTGGCATCCAAAGGCATCGTGGAAAGTAGATGGCAAACTCGATAACTGTGAGGGATGGCAAAGCTCACTAAAAGACTCGGCATATCCTATTCCTCAATCTCTAAGACATACAGTTTATCTTAAGCTAGTAGCCAGTAATCTTGCCAAAGCAGCGTACAGTGATGACATTACACCGCGAGTTGAGTACGATGGTTCAGGACTAGCACCGACTCTAGACTTTCTGCGTAATGAGAATCCAGATAACTTTCAAGCTTTAGAGGAAAGGTTAAGGCAAATCGTACCCGGTATACGCAAGGTAGGCGTCAAGCGAGCAAAGGTTGTCGTCAATCGCCAGCGTTCCCTCGAAGTCAATGGTAAATTTATTCCTTATGAAGAAACTCAAGAACTTACCGGACAAGAAGTTGTACTCGATATGAATAGTGGTGAGCGTATACCAGCTCATTCTGTTAGCGAAGGAACGATACTTACCCTAGGATTGCTGGCTGTGCTAATGAATCCTAATCAACCCAATTTGGTTTTACTCGATGATATTGAACAGGGACTCCATCCCAAAGCCCAACGAGAATTGATGACTGTTTTTCAGGAAATTATTCAAGACAACTCAAATCTGCAAATTATCTTTTCGACTCACTCTCCCTATATTATTGATGAACTAGTTCCTGCTCAAGTACATGTTTTAAATAATACCGATTCCGGCTTCACCGTCTCCAAGCGGTTAGATGAACATCCTGATGTGGAATGGGCAAAACAAACGTTAACAACGGGTGAGTTTTGGGATGCTGAGGGCGAAGATTGGGTTGTTGCAGGAGAAGGAAGTGATTGAGTTTATTGTTATTGTGGAAAGTGGTGCAGATGCACGAACGGCTACAAAATTAGCTGAGCGTGTTCTGGTCGAGAAAGTAGATTGGTTAGATGAGGATAATCTTCAGTACTTTTTCCGGTGGAGTGGATTACAGAATGGAACACAACATTCCTGCTGGAGCGATATTGGTAAAATTATTGACGAAGCAAAAGAACAACTGAGATTTAAACCGCCAAGATTTCTGGGTCATGATAGAAAGGGTGAACCGTTAAAAGCTGATGGGGCAATATCTGTAAAAGTCCTAAATTTGGTTCGTTTCCTCCAAAGAACGCGACAGATTAAGGCAATTCTCTTTATCCGTGATTTAGATAATCAACCCGAGCGCCGCCAGGGGCTTGAGCAAGCACGCTTAGAACAGGTTAATCGACAACCTTTATTAGAAATTATTATTGGTACAGCGAATCCAAAACGTGAAGCATGGGTTTTGAATGGATTTGTTCCCTTGAATCAAAAGGAAAGACAAATTTTAGAAGCAATAAAAACCCGATTAACTTTTGATCCTTGTACCGAATCTCACAGATTACGCTCTACTTCACTGAAAGAACCTGGTCGAATTAGAAATCCGAAAGTTATAGTTGAACAGCTAACGAATGGAGAGATGAGACGCGAACAACAGTGTTGGGAAGATACAGACTTAGAACTTCTGCGCGAAAGAGGTGTTTATACAGGTTTGCTAGACTATATCGGTGAACTTGAGCAACGATTACCCGCTCTAATTCAATAGACACTGAAACTTGTATTGATTAGCTTAATTGTTACTAAATATATTTTTCAATACAGTCGCATTCGTATACTATCCCGAAAATTTTAAATTTACTATGACCATACAACTTACAGAACAACAAAACCCAGTTAACGACCAGTACTTTATCTTACCTGGTCGTTATAATTGGCAGCAATTCAAGGCAATTCAAGCCGTGATGCAAGATGTTCCTGGATTAAAATTAACGTATTTTGATGGGTGTGTGGAGTTCATGACTACAGGTGAAGACCATGAAATGATTAAAAAATTTATAGCGATTCTCATAGAAGCCTATTTATTTGAAAAGGGTATTCGATTTATCCCGATTGGGAATGCAACTCGTGAAGCTGAAACAAAAGGTGCTTCCTTTGCTCCCGATGAGTCTTACTATATTGGTACAAAAAAAGAGCATCCTGATCTGGCAATTGAAGTGGCTCTCACCAGTGGCGGAACAGATAAACTCAAAAAGTACAAGCGGTTTCAAATTCCTGAAGTTTGGTTTTGGCAAAAGAATAAGATTTTAATCTACCGTTTTCGGCAAAATGACTATGAGCAAGTTGAGCGCAGTGAGTTTCTACCAAACTTGGATTTAGAGTTGCTGGTGCGCTGTGTGTTAATGTCTGATATAGTTGAGGCGAGAATGGCGTTTATTAATGGGATACGACAGTCGTAATTTCCGGGTTAATATATTGAATATTGACACGTTTGCGGAAATAATGACTGGAAGTATATACATCGATTAGGACAAACGAACTGTTGTAGAGACGTTGCATGCAACGTCTGGAACAAAATGATGTGTCCTAACCGCTATGGCGGTTGCTATATTACCCCCTTTTGCCACGGCGATTGAAATCGCTGCTACACAAACAAAGTCCGCCTGCGCGGACTGGCTTATAAGGGGGGTAGCTAACCCGGATTTATTATGACATTGCGGTTTCCGTAATCACGGTTATGAAATTGCGCTATGGCTTACAAATCAACCCTCAACGCGCCCAGAAAATTGAACCCGTTTTAACGGGTTTTCGCTTTTAGCCCTAACTTTAGTTCAGGGCTTAAGCTGTCATGCATTTAAATTGGGTATTAGTAGCGAGCAAGATGCTCTCACTACAAGGATTTCACCATTATTGACATTAAGGTTTAAATGCCGAACAGCTTAAGTTAACTACTCTAGCGATACGATTATGGCGAAGACAGCGCAACTACAAACGTTAAATGCCATGGCTTTTGCCAATCACCCAATGACGACGAAAGAAACGAGCCAGCGCTGATTCTTCTAGGGGTAAGTAAATCGGACGCCCATGGGGACAGGTGCGGGGATGGCGGGTCATTTTCCATTGATTTAATAATGTCTGCATCTGCTCTAAAGTTAAGGGTGTGCCATTGCGAATTGCACTGCGACAAGCTGTGGCAACTTGTGCGTTTTGTAAGTCTCCACCTAAACTGAGTTCTAATAGGGCATCAGCACAATCGTCTCGCTGATGCAGTAGGGCGGGTGCGTTGCGAACTGCCCACAGTTGATCGCCAAAGGGTTCTATTTCTAAGCCAATCCGTTGCAGTTGTTCGAGTTGAACGGGGGTTAAATAGTTGA
The DNA here is from genome assembly GCF_040217205.1 of Coleofasciculus sp. A1-SPW-01. Lineage (NCBI taxonomy): Bacteria > Bacillati > Cyanobacteriota > Cyanophyceae > Coleofasciculales > Coleofasciculaceae > Coleofasciculus > Coleofasciculus sp. A1-SPW-01. The sequence goes on from NZ_JAVJNP010000130.1 coordinate 47,928, forward strand.
GAATCACGGGGGGTTCTAGGGGAACCAGTTGCCAGCGATCGCACAGTTGTTCGTACAAGACTCGTTCATGGGCAATATGCTGCTCAATTAACCACATTCCTGTATCATGTTCTGCCAGAATATACATGTTACGCACCTGGGCAACGGCTTTTAATTCAATTAAGCCAATATCGGAAGGATTACGCTCCTGTTTTGGTGATTCATCCAGGTGATAAACTCCCTTTTTTGCCGAAGCTGTCAGTAATTTGCCGACGCGATGGGATTGAGAGGCGGTGTCGAAATTTTCCGCCCCAATCCGCAGGGCTTGTTCAATGGCTTGGCTAATTTGTTCTTGCCAATAGGAAAGGGAATGCAGATAAATTTCGGCTTTGGCGGGATGACGATTCCAATCAATTTGACTGGGGCAAATTTGTAGGTGAATAAAACAAATTGGATAGCGATCGCGCGGTAAGGTTTTCGCCATGGCGGTGAGAATCGTTTGTTCCAATTCTGGCGATCGCACTAACCGCCCATTCGTCGCCACTTTAACCCAATCTGGGCGGCGACGGTGACAGCGATCGGGTAATCCTAACACTAAATGTAGAGACGCGCCATGGCGCGTCTTTGGGGTTGAGTTGTAAGTAAACTCCCTTATCTCCCCTGCACTCCCCTCCTCTGGTGTAGGAACATCTAGGGTTAATTGCTGCAAATCATGCACCCGAACCTGTTTGAGAAGTTGTGGGATGATCTGTTGAGTCGTTTTACCCGGACTAATTGTAAACCAGGAGCGATCGCTTTGCTGAACTTGCCAAGTCACCGATGGATGGCAAAGGGCTATATTCTGTATCGTGGCTTGGATTATGCGTTGTTGTTGACTCCTCGACGGTAATCCCTGACGACGCAGACGCCACTTGCCAAATAGATTCGAGACAGTCACCACTGTACCTGGCGCGATCGCAACCGCTTCTGTTTCTTCTGCTTCTCCCTGCGTATTATACGTACAGCGCCATCCCTCAAAACCTGTCTGTCGGCTGCATATTTCTAATTCGGCTAACGCTGCAATACTATGCAAAGCTTCACCGCGAAATCCCAAACTGGTAATCTTGTATAAATCATCGCGACTTTTAATTTTGCTGGTACTGTGTGCCGATGCAGCTTTTTGTAAATCTGTCAAGTCCATACCCGTGCCATTATCTGCCACACGCACGCGCCACAAATCAAACCATACAGCCACAGCGATGCGCGTCGCCCCCGCATCCAAAGCATTTTCCACCAATTCTCGTACTACAGCGGCTAAGGAATCAATCACCTCGCCAGCCGCAATTAAGTTAACAACCTCCGTCGGTAGGGTTTGAATAGAACCAGTCATAGTGGTGAAGTAGGGGCGGGTTTAGACGCTTGCGTTTCGCTGTTGATGATAACGTTTTCTCAACACCAGCCCTGTAAACACTGATTTCACAGATTTATTGAAACAGTAGCGGTGGGGTGTCACAGGTTAGTCACACTGATTTCACGGATTTACGGTAGCGGTGGGGCTGTGATACCAAATCCGGGTTAGCCACCCCCTTTATAATCTAGTCCGCGCAGGCGGACTTTGTTTGTGTAGCTGCGACTTCTAGTCGCCAAGGCAAAAAGGGGGTTTCTTGACCGATGTCCTAGAGAATGTCATTCAATCTGTGTAATCTGTGTTCAGAGGTAACGTGACTTTAAACGTTGTACCCACACCCACTTCACTGTGAACCGCCAATTTACCCCCGTGTAAATCAACCGATTTTTTGACAATGGATAAACCTAATCCTGTCCCCTGAATATTGCCCACATTTTTAGCCCGATGAAAGGACTCAAAAAGTCGCTTTTGATCCTCTGGAGGAATGCCAATCCCTTGGTCTTTAATTTCAAAAATAACCTCCTGTTCTCGACAGTGACAGTTAAACTGCACGGTAGAACCTAGTGGTGAATACTTTACCGCATTTGTCAGCAAATTGGTCAAAATATGCCGCAGGAGTTTTTCATCCATGCAAGCCTTGCTCGCCATACCTGAATTAATCCAACTGATTTCATGCTGCTTACCGATACCCAGTTCAATGTCTTCGACTAAATCCTGGCACAACTGGTTTAAATTTAAGGGTTGAGGATTAAACTCCAGCTTACCTGATTCCGCTTTGTTGACAATCAACACATCATCTAACAGGGTTGTCATGCGGTTCACTGAGTCTTTAATTCGATTAAAGTGTTTGAGCTTTTTCTCCTCCGCCCAATTACTACTATACTGTTCCAGTAATTCGGTCGAGGAATAAACCGCCGTTAACGGAACCCGGAATTCATGACTCGTCATGGAAATAAAGCGAGATTTTAGTTCCGTAAGTTCTTTTTCTCGCTCTAGTGCCTGAAGCATTTCTGCTTCCAAAAGTTTACGCTGGATCAAATCTCGACCGACATAGACGAAATTGAGTGAACCTTCTAGATCAGTTATCAGAGCCGAACAAGAAAACGCTACAGCGACGGTTTCACCCTGTTTAGTCAGGCAATTTAATTCGATGTCCTGAAATGTCGAACTATCCGGTGATAAATGATTTAAGTTATTTAAAAATTCTTGATTTTTAATGATTTTGCTTATCGGTTGTCCCACTAATTCGTCTATCTTGTATCCAAATAGAGTTTGTGCGGCACGGTTTGCCGTTTTGATGTCTCCTGAAGCTGTAGTGACTAATAGGGCATCAGCCATTGAACTGATAATTTTATCAATATAATTTTTAGAATGAGTTAGCGCACTTAATAATAGATTAGTTTCATTTGATTTTTGAATTAATTTTTGCTGTAACATCATCCATTCGGTGACGTCCTTAAATAAAAGGATTAAATAATTTTCATTCTCATCTTGATGGTGACAAATATGTAAATCAAAATAAAAAGGAGAATCAGGCGCTTGATCTGTGTGATGCTGATCAGCTCGAACAATTCCTGCTAACTGAAAACTTATCTGCCGTCCTGCTAAAATGTCCATCATTATCCCTTCCATACCGACTAATTCCGGAAAGGCTAAGCGGACATCTTCGCCTAATTTTAAATCTTGAGGAGATTCCGCAAAATTAGGAACACCGTCAGACAAGTCTTGAACGAGTAACTCGTGATCAAGGGTTAGATACTCGTAATCGGGTGCTAATAGTTTTAAGCGGGACGGCATAAAAATCCTAAGCCTTTAATATCTGATCAGCAAGTTGTTGAAAAATTTCATCGACATAAGCACCTGTTTTCGCTGAGGTTTGATAAAGTCCGGCTTCGGGATTTAAATCTTTATCCTGAAAAATTTGAATCAGTTGGTTCAGTTTTTCCGGTTCGACTAAATCCGATTTATTTAAGGCAATGGCTATTTTGCCTTTAGGATTAACCGATAGAAACAGGTTAACGTGTTCATCTAATCGCTCAACGGTTTCCAGGCGGCTGACATCAGCCACGACGATGACACCACTCGCCCCCTGTAAGTAACTGGGAGCGATAGATTTAAATTTAGTATGTCCCTCCAAGTCCCAGATGAGCAACTGTAAATTTACGGATTCTAGGGTTTTTCGAGAAATCTTCACACCGACGGTGGACAGATACTGATCGCTAAACTGGCGTTCGACGAAGCGGCGAATTAGGCTGGTTTTGCCCACGCCAAAGTCACCGACGAGACAAATTTTCTTGGATATTTTAGCCATTGGTCATTGGTCATTGGTCATTGGTCATTGGTCATTGGTCATTGGTCATTGGTTCATGGTAATCCTTCTTACTGTTCCCTGTGACACACCGAGCGAAGTCGAGGTGTTCCCGGTTCCCTTGTCGTTTAACTTTAATTATGTCCGACTACTTATGCTGTTAACGTGCGATCGCCTCAAATTCGACGAATCGGCTGTATTGATGGGGTTCATCCGCATACACGCCTGTGGGGGGTTTGGTGGTTCCGGACACTTCTAAGCGTCTCGCATCAATCCCTTGACGCACCAGTAACTCAGCTACGGCTTTTGCCCGTTCCAGGGCTAATTCCTGATTTTCTAAGGGTGTACCACTGGGATCACTATGACCAATGACTCGCAGGGATTGGTTGGGGTAATCGGCGAGGAATGCAGTCAAGGCGTCCATTTTGGCTTGTTCTGACGCTTTTAAGTCGGCGGAATTGAGATCGAAGTAGATGCGAGAGGCTAAGGCGAGAGGTTGCAGTTGCACGGTGTTGGTTACCGAGTCCACTCCCGGAATTTCTTCTAAAGCCTCGGTAATTTTCTGGGCATCTTTGACCTGAATTACACTGCCTTCTACGGTAACTTGACCGTCCTGAAAATTCGTCCAAATTGCCAAACGTTCGGTTTGATTGAGAATCGCGGTGACACGCTCAACCTCGGCGGCGACTTCGACGGGATCGGGGGGAACCTTGATGGCAATGATATCATTATCTATCTCACCATTCGGTATAGTCGTTTGGGCAATTTGTCCCGCTTTTTCGACGAGATATTGATTCGGTAATTTGCCGGATAGGGTAATCGTATCGCCTTGTGCCTCGACATTTAACCGATAGACGGCAAGTTCGGGATCAGATGCCAAAGCCACGGCGGTTTTTTCCTCAAACTGCTGATTGACACCACTACGATGCAGATGAAAACCCCAAGGAATAAAAATTAGACCCAATACGGCGGCGCAAAAGCTTAACAAGGCGACAGGTACTTTACGCGGCGACGTTTCGGATTTGGGATTAACGATGGTTAATGAATTCAGAAGAGACGGGATTTGTTCCGGTACATTATCCGGATCGCCATCAAATGATTCGATCGCCTTCCCATGGCGAAGAACGATAGTACCCAAAGCCTCGCGTATTTTGTCGATAAATGACTTCGGCGGATCGCCTTGTGTCACCACAGCCAGATAACAGTACCCAGCGACTTCTAAGAGAATGTCACAATGTCCGTATTCGATGCGATCCAGTTCTGAGATTTCACCGGATTGCATAATACAATCATTGACAAAACTGCGAATGGCGGTCAGCATCCCCGCCACCATATCTGACTCTAATTGTTGTTTGCCAAAGGGTTGAACTTCAGCAATCACTAATCCTGATGCTTTATGAATCAGAAACATTGCTTGGATGCTAAAGGGCATCGACTCTTTAAATATGAGTTCTGCCTCAGAGATTCCCTGACTTTTCGCCCGAATTTTGCGAGCAATTCCCTCCGGACTTAGGGAGTTTTCCAATTTTTGATCAATCGCCCGCATCGCTTCAGACAAATATTTATAGAATGTCCCGCCCATGACTGGATAAAGGGCGTCTACCATGGCATCCCGTTCAATCTCTATTTGTTCTTTAATCGCCGCGCTCATTTCCGGGGCAATGGCGCGGGCAAATTCACCGGGGTTGCTGAGGATTTGATAGTTAACGGCAGAGGGAATAATCGGTGCTAAGGCGGAACAGATCCCCTCTTTATCTTCTTTGGTTTTCGCCTCAATCATCTCATCCACAATCGGCGCGATCGCACTTGCCATTTCTTCTCTAGCTTCAGCAATTTTCATGCTTAAAATTTGAGTAATTAATGGCAGCATTAATTTAATTAAATTACTCGGATCATAAATTTGACTTTCTAAAGAGGAAAATTTTTCTTTGAGCAGTTCAATGCCTTCTTGCGAATCGAGGATATCGGGTGTTAGGAGTAATTTTTGCAATCGTTCAAATTCATCCTCAATATTTGCATCATAAGTGGCGAGGGATTCCTGGCTCTGGTTTTCAGGTATATGTTGAAGCTGATATGAGGATGCGGCTGACTGTTCAAATTCCTCAGGTTTTGACTGATCCGATTCGCTTAACTGGGATGAGTATAGTCCATTTTCGGTTGACTCTAATGGTGATTGATTCAACTCTTCTAGTGCGGTCAAAAGTTGATCAGAAATTAAAGGGTTGCTGGATTCGGTAGATTGTTCAGACACGTTTTCAGGTGAGGTTGGGTTAATCTGAGATTGATTCAATGAGTTCAACTTTTCAGCGGAGGATAGTTCAGGCGTTGAATGGTCAAATAATGATTCAGTTTCCCCATTTGATAAATTTTTTACTGCTGTTTGAGTCTCCTTTGCAGCGAAATTATCTGTAGGGTTTTGTGATTCCTCTAGATTAGCCTGACTTTTCACGGAATCTGAAATATCTCTCTCCCAACCTTGCTCCTGCTCTTGAGAAGGTGTTGAATTCTGGGGGGGTGATTTATCCTCCAGACTACTCGAATCGGCTATAATTCCATCTTCCTCTGCTTCCCCTGCTTCCCCTGCTTCCCCTACTTCCCCTACTTCCTCTGCTTCCCCTACTTCCTCTGCTTCCCCTACTTCCTCTGCTTCCTCTGCTTCCCCTACTTCCTCTGCTTCCTCTATTGCTTCATCTTTTTCTACTCCCTGTTGTTTTAACTGATCGGTATGGGGTTCACCCTGAGTTTCCCCTTTCTCCTTGGCGGAAGACATTCCTGTTGTGGTGGCTTCAGTCGAGTTAGGATCTTGTAAATCCATCAATAAATCCAGCAAGTCCTCTAGCTGGGATATGGCAGATCCCTTTTTTCCTGGTAAAGCCATAATTTGATCCTGCCTTGTTCTATATCGGCACCGAGTTTGTAAATGCCAAATTGAGTCAAAGTTGGCATTTGACCCAATTCTAATCCTATTCATCTAGGACATCCACTACATTGCTAGCTTTGAGCCAACATTTTGCTGAACGTTAGGACTAATAACCAGCCACTTGAGTGAATGACAACAATTTATCTATCATCCCTTATTTTACTGCGAAAGGGGACCTGCTTCTAAAAGCCGAACATCAACATCCACATCACTACCTGCTGCTTCTTTCAGCTCAGGCGCAAACTCTGTTCCTTTAATTCTTAATCCCAATTCAAACAAAATGTCTGCCATATCATCTTTAGCAACTTTACCATCATTAATCAGAGAAAAGCGCCGTTCGAGTTCTTCAAAAACATACGATCTCAGGCTTCTAATATCCTCTTGGAGTTTTTCGCGAGTTTCTGAGAGTTCGTTATGCAAATTATTGGTTTGTTTTTCTAAACTATTATCCAGGGATTCCAGATTTCCGGAAAACTTTTTGTTGACCATATCGATGGTTTGCCGAATCTCCGAATTGTCGTTTTGAACTGTCATATTCAGCGACTTCAGTTTTTTCTCCAGGGAATCTACAGCGGCTCGTAGCTCTGTCGCATAAACAGTCTTGGTTTGCTCGATGCGATCGCGCATTTCTTGCTGCATCAATGCCAGGTTCGATTCAATTTTGTCAATTCGGCTATCGTACTCTCGGAGTTGAGCGCCGAAGATGATATCTCGGATCTGGTCAATATTGCCTAGGCGCTCGCGCATTTGTTCTTTACTGATTTCTGCCATACTTTTCCCTCTCACTGGGTTAAACGTCTGGTTGGCTCAACTTGATAGGTTGGTGGTAAATATCCTCCGATCGGGGGGTGACACTACTATAACACTGCTGTTGGCGCTAAAAGATAAGTCAGAATCTTTCAAGTTAGAGTCTTTCCCACCGAGTCAGTTGTTGGATTGATGCACTGTCTTATTTATTGCCGTCCCTATTTTTATCGAGTTTAACCATAGTTTTCTGAGATTACCAAGTTCCCTAGAAAAAGTTGACAAATTAGGCTTTATATGAATTGTAGGGACACGATATGTCGTGTCCCTACAGGTAACGGATACAATAGATTAGGTTATTGTATTAACCGATTCGGGGAATTCCCCCCTCTCTTAGAGGTTGTAGTGCTTCCCAGGATTATGGTTGTACCGACGATAAGGGTACATCAACAGGTGTATTCTGGGATGCGAGTGACTCACCCACCAGATTGCTAAGTCCCGCCGCGTTCAAAAGGTTGACCCACTGATTCGCCACCTCCGAATCACTCGGATAATTGCGGCGCAGTTCAACAAGCTGTGCTAGAGTATCTTGCCACAGTTGTGCCTCAGCATAGAGTTCCACTTTTTTTGTCGGTGATGCCTGCGCTAACTGAGTTTCTAGGGTAGGAGCGATCGCTACCCGTCTTACCCATCCTTCAACCACCAGATCATTAGAGCGTTCGTCCTCAGGCGGACAGAGAATCGAGAACGTCCAACGATAATCCTCACCCACCGCCAAGGGTGACAAGCTAACATCCTGGGGTAGATTTAATGTGATGATTCCTGACTTGCCATTGGTACGGAATTGGCTTTGATAAACGAGATTTCCCTCGCTATCCTCCAGAACAAACTCCACAGGTAAGGGTGTACTGGGATCGGGTGAGGCTGGTAGGTAGACAAAAAAGCTGGGATAAGCCGCAACCGTTGTACCAAAGCGATCGCTTGGCATTAAAGCCGTTAACGGTTTACCGACAACAGGGCAATTAACTCCAGCACTTCGGGTTGCTCCTCCTTCGACACGGTTCGCCGAGCCGATTCCCCTTGGCGGTTCATATTTGTTAGTTGTCCAGGTTTGGGGGATTCCCTGAGCCTGGAGAATTTGGGGGCTGTGGATCAGGGCAAAGCCTGCGGCAAATAGCGCCAGTTTGACCCCAACAGCCAAAGAAAATCGATAAAAAGGACGTCGCTTATGTACCATGACAGTGACTCAGTGATTAATTCGGATTGGTTCTGCCACCCTGAGCTACTGGTTCTTCGACAATTTGCTCGAGTTCGACTGAACGGAGCAATTGGCTCCACGCCGCCTTCAAACCCTGATCATTGGGGCGATCGCGACGTAGTTCCACTAAGGTATTCAACGTTTCATACCAAAGTCGCTCACTGGCGTAGATAGCCACTCGCTGTTCCGGCGTTGCTTGTTGGATGCGGCGTACCAGATTGGGATCAGGTTCCACGCGCTCGAACGCACCATCGACATATACATCACCGGATGGTTCTTGAGTATTACAAATCAGTCTTAACGTCCACTTATATGTCTGATCAGTCTCTGGAGGAAGGACACTACTTTCTAAGTTAGGCAACGTTAAGCTCATAATACCGGGAGCACCGACAACATATTGTTTGTCATCTCCCTGAGAATCTTGTCCGGTGTAATGGGCGAAAGCATACTTCGTCGAATAAATTTCCTTACCCTTGCCATTACGCACCGTCAACTCTACTCCCCAAGCTGTGTTTTTCGGTAGATACCAAGAGAGAGTAGGATACTCAGCGATGGTTTTGCCAACACCAGACTCAGGAACCAATGCGATCGGAACTTGACCGGGTTTAGGGTTTGCAATACAAGGTCCTCTTGTACCACCACCTTCTCTATTACCTGGAATCGCTGGACCTTGACTGTCTGGCGGCGTGAATTCCCATTCTGTGGGGATATCACGGCTGAGGGGTGAACCTCCTAACTGTGCTTGTACCCCAGCGGGAACATTAGCCACAAGTCCTAGGGTTAGCGCTAAAGCGACTGTAAAACGGGATGAATGGGTAAACCAAGCCATAATAATTTAGAACTCCTTCTTAATCAGAGTCTTTCAAAGTTTTTGGAAAAATCTGTCTGAGCAGATACTTAACCTTCCTACAAGAGGGATGATAATTGCATAATTTTCAGGGTTCTCGCCGAATAATTTGCCTGAATAGTTCTATTCTAGCTTGAGATAGGGAGTGAACTGAAACCTGGGATTGCAATTTTATCTGAATCTTTATGTTAGTTTTTCCCTATCTTTGTATTGGTTGTTTTATTCAACAGAACTAGCTCCTGAGTTAGACAACGATTCTCTTAAGGTTGCACTCCTGTCTGGATTTAATTGCTCAGAAAGACTTTGTAAGCCAACTGAGTGCAATAACTTGTTCCACGCGGTTTGCACGTTGCGATCATTGGGAAAATCCTGATGGAGTTCTACCAAGGTGTCTAACGTGTCATACCAGAGCAATTCCTGGGCATAGAGTGCCACTCGTTCTTGAGGTGTTGCCTGTTGAGTCCGCATTTTTAGCGTTAGACTCGGTTCCACTCGCTTAATCCCACCACCCACAACCATATCTGCTGAACGATCCAGGGGATCGCAAATCAATGCTAATCGCCAGTAATAGAGCTGATTCGCTTTCAGGGGAGCAAGATTAGCAGAGGGAGGAATCGCTAGACTCATAATTCTCGGCATCTGTGTTTCCCCTGTCGCCGACTGATCCAAGGAATACTGAACCCGGTAAATTTCTTCATCATTAACATTGTTCAGTACAAACTCGACTGCCGATGCTGTTGTTGATGGCATATACCAGAAGAATTTGGGATATTCCTGTAGGGTTTTGCCGATCAATGATTCTGGAACTAGGGCAATTAGTGATTGATTATTCGGCGTACAATTCTCTGGACCCCGCGTTCCACCAGCTTCTCGATTCGCGGGAATCGGCTTTTGCGTTGAACCTTCTGGAGTTTTGAATTCCCACTGAGTCGGTAGTTCAGCACCCAGAGAGGTAGTCCTAACCGGGGTTGGCACTTGAGCGACTAGCTTGGTGGCTAGTCCTAGCATCAAAGCTATTGTTAAGAATGTTAGGTGTGATAAGCGGGTGAAACAAGCCATAATTCAGATATATGCTCGTAGAACCGAGTCTTTAGTATATAGATGTTAGAGCAGAAGCCAAGGTTCCAGACCCAGGTTAGTTTCTGTCAGACATAATCACCTTTTTGGCTCAGGCAAGCATCTACCTTAAGGGAAATGTTGCTGAATTAAGAGTTTGTCGTAAACGCTGCAAATCATGCTAGCCCACTTTTGGTCTGACTACGACCCCTGGTTATATCAGTACCATTGTCTTAAGTTGTTAATATTTTAACGTTAGACATGGGTAATCCCGGAACGTTGTTTCCACTCTTATCTAAATCTTCATCACTCTTAAAGCCAATTCCTGATTTCCATGCTTCTATCGCCTGAAAATTTAAATCTTTTGTAAAGATATAGCTATTCTCACTTGAGTGAAATACATGAATTCCTGTGAGATGGGTAATTGCCCTTGTCCTCCAAGGCGGTAAGGACTAGAGAAACTGGGCATCCAATGTTCCAGACTTGCTATGGTTCGCCTAGTGCAGCGCCCTTGGAAATACTTGAGCAGCTTTGTCCAAGCGGAGGAGCGGGGAAGCGGGGGAGATGTTTACTGTTTCGTTATTTCTGCCTTCTTGCACTAGAAGCAGGGGGAACAGAAATTAGTGCTTAGCCGAGTAGAATTATATCTAACCCGACAGACTTTAGTAGTTTGTCCCAAGCCGCAATCACAGCCGGATCATTCGGGCGATCGCGCTGGAGTTTCACCAACGTCCCTAATGCTTCATACCACAGTCGTTCCTTTGCGTAAAGTACCACACGCTCCTCAGGTGGTGCTTGCTGTAGGCGACGGCTTAGAGTAGGGTCAATTGACACTCGCCGGATTGTGCCTGCCAGATAAACATCACCGGATGGATCATTGGGGTTACAGATTATTTTTACAGTCCAGTCATACTTCTGATCCTCTTTCAGTGGCAGAGAGCTACCCGTTAATCTCGGTATGGTTAAACTGAGTATACCGGGCGTGCCAACAACCAATTGGTCATCTTGTCCCTGATAATCGTTTGAGGTGCCACGGGCAAAGGCATACTTGGTCGAGTAAATTTCCTGACTATCACGATCTGTTAACTTAAACTCCATGCCCCAAGCCCTTGTCCGGGGTAGATACCAAAAGATGGTGGGATACTCCGCCAGTGTTTGTCCCATACCAGACGCCGGGACTAAGGCAATGGGATAACTGCTGAGGCAACCCGCAAACGGTAAATTGCTGCTATCTTGTAGACCTGAATCACCAGAATTAGGCAGTGGCGCGGATTCCCATTGATCGGGTAACTGAGAACTGATCGAGGCATTGCTTAACTGCGCTTGTACCCGAACTGGCTCTTTCAGGCTCAACCCCACGATTAAAAGCAATGTTACTAAAGCGGTTATGGCTAGTTTGTGTGGAAAAAAACGGATGAGTTTCATAATAAATACATACAAAACTGTTTTTGTCAATAAAATTATTGAATGAAAACGGCTACCCAAGAACAACCAATGTTCAAAAGTGCGATCGCACATTTAAAATATTGCAGATGCACACCCGGATCATCCGCCTAAATGAGAAGGGTATTGACACCACCTGAGTATAGATGGCGACGCTGAAATCTAAATCTTGATATAGACTGATCATGATTCCTAATCCTGATTCCTCTGTGTCACCTAAATTGAAATCGTTCCACACCATTCGACCGATTGGGGCGGCTGCCCTACAGGGTATTGCTTTTTGGGGAGAAAAATTGATTGCCATCGATGCCACGAGTGGCTATCTGTTGCAAATCAACCCCCAAACTGACGATACCAAAATTTTGAATTCCTCGCCGGATCTCGATTTTACCGATGCGACGGGTTTAGCCGTCGTGGGGGATACGCTGTGGTTGACGCGGAAAGAAAGTGTATACTATTGCCAACTCAACGGCGATCTTCAGCTTCAGCATTTCCTGACATTACCCTACACCGCCAATGGTGTTGCACTCAAGGACTCGACGGTCTATATCACCTGTCAAAAAATGGGGTATATTCTGATTTACAGTCGGGATACCGGGCAGGAGATTACCCGCTTATATGCCCCAGGAATTGGCATGGAGAACATTACGGTGCGGGATGAGGAACTTTGGCTCTCGGATCAGGAAGAACAGACTGTGTATTGTCTCGATCGCGCCACCGGAAACATTATCTTCAGCGTCTTGACTCCTTTTGAGAATCCCACGGGTTTAACCTTCTACCGAAACCCGCAAACAAATCAGGAGATTCTCTATGTCGCCTATGCAAGCGAAGAACCCTACATCCGCGATAATCCTAACGCTCAACCCAACCACGAACTACAGTATCGCGATCGCACGTTTATTCATCCCCTGTCTTTTCACTACAATGCCGAGGAACGCTATGCTCTCTCCAATGGCTATTTAATTGAAATGTCTTATGTCGAGGAACTGTCCCCTTTAGATGATGTAGCCTTGCAGGACATAGAATGGCGCATCGCCTTACCCTCAGAAACCGCACGCCAAAAAATCCGCGCCATTGAAGCCGTTGGGATTCCCTTCACCGAAGAAATCCAAGGCAATCAGCGGGTGGCGGTGTTTAAATTTGATGCCCTCGCCCCCGGAGAACGGCATTTATTTGGCTGGAAGGCGCTTCTAGAAGTTTGGAGTATCAAATATCGGATTACGCCCAGAGATTTAGAAAATACGCCAGAATTGCCACTTGAATACAAATCCCGCTATTTGGTAGATGATGACGAGTTAGCCATGGATACCGAAATCATCCGCCGCGCCGCCCTTGACGCTGCGGGTCGAGAAACAAATTTATTGCGACAAATGTATAGTATTCGCAATTACGTCTATGACCAACTCGCTTACGGAATCAAGCCCCATATCGATACCCCCGATGTGGTGTTAGCGCGAGGAATTGGTTCCTGTGGGGAGTATCTCGGCGTCTTATTAGCCCTATCCCGTCTCAGTGGAATTGCTTGTCGTACCGTTGGTCGTTACAAATGTCCCGCCCATCCCGATCAACGAGACATTCCCTTACAACCTGATTTTAATCATGTTTGGATGGAATTTTACTTACCAGGATTTGGTTGGGTTCCCATGGAATCTAATCCCGATGACACCCGCGAAGGTGGACCTTACCCCACTCGATTTTTTATGGGATTGGCTTGGTATCATGTAGAAATTGGTAAAGGAATTACGTTTGAAACCCTGACCAGTAAAGGTGTTCCAGTTAACAAGGAAGAGGTTTCTATTGGGGATCTAGCGATTAATCATGTCCGGTTCAAAATTCTCGAAGAATTACCGCCTCCGGGGGAATAGTTTTTCCGAATGTAGGGGCGGGTTTCACTATTATCGTTTTGGGTTCATCCAAATGTGACTAAACCCGCCCCGACTGAACCTTCGCTGCACTCAAGGACATGGTTTTGATACCCTGTTTTTCTACAAATGACAAATGACAAATGACAAATGACGAATATGAACGTTATTCCAGCTATTGATTTACTCGACGGTCGCTGTGTACGGTTATACCAAGGCGACTACGCGCGATCGCAAGTTTATAGTGAAAACCCGGTGGAGGTGGCGAAACAATGGGTAGACCAAGGGGCGAGTCGGTTACATCTGGTGGATCTAGATGGGGCGAAAGCGGGACACCCTGTTAATACCAAGACCATCGAAGCCATTGTCCAAGCGGTATCGGTTCCCGTAGAAGTTGGGGGCGGATTGCGCGACAAGGAAGGAGTTAGTCAACTGCTTTCTCTTGGGGTTCAGTATGCGATTCTGGGAACAGCGGCGGTTGAAGATCATCCTTTAGTCGAACACCTGTGTTCTGAGTTTCCCGATCGCATTATTGTTGGTATCGATGCGCGAAATGGTCAGGTAGCCACACGGGGATGGTTGGAAACCTCAGAAATTACCGCCACTCAATTGGCACAGCAAATGGCTAATTTGGGTGTATCGGCAATTATTTATACAGACATTCACCGGGATGGTACACTCACTGGACCCAATCGCGACGCCTTGCGAGAATTAGCCAGCCATGTCTCGATTCCGGTGATTGCGTCTGGGGGTGTCAGTTCGATTACAGACTTATTAAGTTTACTGGCGTTGGAACCCCTAGGCGTGATTGGTGCGATCGTGGGTCGCGCCCTGTATACGGGCGATGTTTCCCTCAAAGAAGCGATTCAAGCGGTGGGACAAGGGCGTCTTCAGGATATTCCCCCCGACTTGGGATCGTCTTCATTGGCTTGAAGGGAACAGGGAACCAGGAACGGGGAATCGGGAACTAAGCGTAAAGGTGGCGGTTACTAGGGCAAATAGGAAACAATAGATCAGGAGAAACCATTTTTTCCTAACTGAACCCTGACTCCTCAATAAATGATCCCAGATGTCTGCCAAAGTTATCCTTACAGTCATCACAGGAAGTCTCAAAGGTGAGAACTTTGAATTTTGCGATCGCACGACTTGTATTCTAGGTCGCGCCAAAGATTGCAATCCCCGACTCCCTAATGATCGGTATCACAAGACTATCTCGCGCTATCACTGTTTGCTGGATATCAATCCTCCTGATATCCGTATTCGTGACTTCGGTAGTCTCCACGGCACTTATGTTAATGGTAAAATTATTGGCAAACGCCATCGATATCAAACGCCAACCGAAGGGGCTAGGATACAGTTTCCAGAGTACGACTTAAAGAATGGCGACGAAATCAAGCTTCGCCATACCCGACTGCGCGTCAAAATTGAAGGGGTAAACCACAGTGACGTTAACTCCTCTGAATCACAAACAATTGGTGTTGATCCCAGTGAGAAACCTCTCTTACCCCGTGAAAGTGGCTTAAAAAGCGCTTCGACGACGTTAGGGTGTGACTCTTATCTACCTAAGATTCGTGGCTACACAACGCTGAAACGATTAGGTCAAGGGGGATTAGGAACCGTCTATTTAGCCCATCATGACCAAACTGAGGAATTAGTCGCCCTCAAAATCATGCGATCGCACAACAGGCGTCCCAGTGATGCGATCAGGCAATTCCTGATGGAGGTTGACAAAACCAAAGCCTTACAACACCCTAATATCGTTAAACTCCGGGAACTTGGTTACGACCAGGATTCCTTTTTTTTTACCATGGATTATTGTAATGGTGGCAGTGTTCTGGATTTAATGCAGCAACGCGGCGGCAAATTGTCGGTCAATGAAGCGATGTCGATTACACTGCAAGTCTTGGATGGGTTAGACTATGCCCACACTATCCAGAGTCCTGATAATAGTAACATTAAAGTGCAGGGATTAATACACCGGGATCTGAAACCGGGAAATATCTTTCTTGCCAATCTGGGATTAGGGCGTCTTGCCAAAGTTGCTGATTATGGATTGGCTAAGGCGTTTGATTTGGCAGGATTGAGTGGGTTGTCTCGCAGTGGTCAATATGCGGGGAGTCCGGCTTTTATGCCTCGACAACAGGTTATTGATTTTAAATATAGTAAACCCGATGTTGATGTTTGGGCAATAGCGGCGTGTTTGTACTATATGTTAACGGGTAGATTACCTCGTGATTTTGGCAATCAAGACCCATTCTGGGTTGTCTTGCAAACTAAGCCTATACCTATTCGCCAACGAGATGCTGAAATTCCCAAGGGACTAGCGGAGGTGATTGATTTGGCGCTTACTGATCACCCTCGGATCTATTTTAAGAGTGCTGCTAGTTTTAAACGGGCTTTGGAAGGTGAATTATAAGTTATTAGGTGGATTTTTAATTAAGTGGGTTTGATACAAGTTATGTTTTTTTAACGCAGAGGTACGCAGAGGGGAACGCAGAGGTACGCAGAGGGGGTTGGCTGATGGGGGTGAAAGGTTTGTTGGATTTCTTGTCCGGTGGAATACTCATATTGGGGTGAAGATAAGTTTATGAGTCAGTGGAAATCGGGACAACTGCTTAAAGGGGGTAAATATAGTATTGAGCAACTGTTGGGCTGTGGTGGTTTTGGTGTAACTTATCGGGCAAAAGAGTCAGTATCCGGAAAATTAGTCGCGATAAAAACGTTGAATCTTTACCAGCAGTTTAAGCCTAATTTTAGCCAAATCCAGGAAAAGTTTTTGAATGAGGCTCTCTGTTTAGCCCGATGTCACCATCCCCACATTGTTGAGGTTTATCCTCAATTGTTTCAAGAGGATGGCGTATGGTGCATGGTGATGGACTATGTTGAGGGGCAAGATTTAGCCTCCTATTGTCAGAGTCAGGGGCGGTTATCAGAAGCGGAAGCTTTAGAGATCATTAAGCAGGTGGGAGAAGCCCTGATTTATGTGCATCAGCAAGGATTTTTACATCGAGATATTAAACCTAAAAATATTTTACTGCGTCAGGATAGTTTATCAGTGGTTTTAATTGATTTTGGTCTTGCCCGTGAGTTTATTCCGGGTGAAGAACAAAGTCTAACGAATTGGGGAACTGAATGTTTTGCCCCGATTGAACAGTATGAACGACGGGGGAATTTTGGCGCGTATACGGATGTTTATGCTTTGGCGGCTACTCTCTATTTTGTCCTGACTGGAGAGTTGCCTTATTCGGCAACGATTCGCCAACAAGGAAATATTCCCTTAGTACCACCGAAACATCATAATCCTCAAATTAGCGATCGCGTCAACAATGCAATTCTGAAAGGGATGGAACTTGAACCGCAAAATCGTCCGCAAACGGTGCAGGAATGGCTGATGCTGCTATCGTCTCCTCAATTATCGGTGTTTCAGTTTGAGGTGATTACTGTTGATAGGAAAGGAGAAATAGTTAATCGCTGTAGCCACCAGTCTCAATATTTTGTTGAAGAATTAGGTGACGGGATAAGTCTAGAAATGATTGCGATTCCAGGGGGTGAATTCCTGATGGGTTCTCCAGAGACAGAAGCAGAGCGTCGAGATACGGAAAATTTCCAACATTCCGTTAAGTTGTCATCATTTTATCTGGGTAAGTATCCCATCACTCAAGCCCAATGGCAATTTGTTACCACGTTACCCGAAGTGAATCAATCGCTCAATCCTAATCCATCCAGTTTGAAAGGAAAAAATCGACCGGTTGAGCAAATTTCTTGGAATGATGCAGTAGAATTCTGTGCCAGATTATCCCAGAAAACGGGACGAATGTATCGCTTACCCAGTGAGGCAGAATGGGAATATGCTTGTCGGGCTGGCACAACAACACCTTTTTATTTCGGTGAAACGATTACCCCAGAATTAGCGAATTTTAACGGCAGTTTCACCTATGCGGATGCGCCAAAAAGTATTTATCATCGTCAATCAACAGATGTGGGTAGTTTTCCACCCAATGCATTTGGATTATACGATATGCATGGGAATGTTTGGGAATGGTGTGCTGACTTGTGGCACAGTAATTACAGAGGTGCGCCCTCAGATGGTAGAGTATGGAATAGTGCGGAGAATAATCAATTTGGTTTTATGTCGCGCTTTCGGGTTTTACGTGGTGGTTCTTGGGTTAGTCGCCCTAAACAATGCCGTTGTGCTTCTCGTCTGAATGGAAATCTTGATGATTGGTCTTTGTTTAATTTCGGTTTACGTGTGGTGTGTTGATAACCAAGATATGTTTTCAACCTCTGCAAATATCGCTCTTATGTCACTTTTGGAATTGCAAAGGCTGAAACCCTGACAATCAGAGAGTTTGACAATTCCGCTCTATTTCATAAGTTTCTATCAGTTTCTCAATGCCCAAATGATTGAGAGTGACGCTACTTTTAAACGGGCGTTGGAAAGCGAATGATGACTGATGTAGAAACTGGGAAACATTAAGTGAAATGAGAGCGCGATCGCCAAGGAAGCAGTAGGATAAACCAACAGGATATTAAACCCAGCCCCTGACTTCTACATCAGTTAAAATTTTACCCAACTTCAGACATTCGCTTTTCGTCGCTTGTAAAAGATGTTTCATCATCACAGGTTCACCCGCATCTGCCGCAATAAACGCCGCATTTAAGGCAATATTGCGAATATTTCCCCCCGCCATATTCAGTTTACCTAACTTTTGCATATCTAACTTCTTTGTCGGCGTCTCTTTTGGGAAAATTCGCTGCCAAATCTCGGTTCGCTCTGGGGCGTTGGGAAAGGGAAACTTCACCGAAAAATTAATCCGACGCATAAAGGCTTGATCTAAGGCGTCGAGCAGATTTGTGGTCAAAATCGCTAATCCTTGATAGGCTTCCATCCGTTGCAATAAATAACTCACTTCCACATTTGCATGGCGGTCATGAGAATCTTTTACTTGTGTTCGTTTGCCAAACAACGCATCGGCTTCATCAAAGAGTAAAATTGCCCCACTGGTTTCCGCTGCATCAAAGATTCGCCGCAGATTCTTCTCCGTTTCCCCAATATATTTACTCACCACTGCACTCAAATCAATTCGATAAAGGTCAAGGCGTAACTCCTTTGCCAATACGTCCGCCGCCATGGTTTTCCCGGTGCCACTGGGTCCAGAAAAAAGAGCGCTAATCCCTAAACCGCGTCCTCCTTTTCCCGCAAATCCCCACTCATGATAAACTTTTGCTCGTTGGCGCACATGAGTTGAAATTTCATGTAATGTAGCTTTTTCCCGTTCGGGTAAAATCAACTCCTCCCAAGTCGCTACAGCATCAATCCGTTGCGCCAAATCATCTAAACGAGGACGTGCTTGAACTTTACAGAAATCCCATAAATGAGTTTGCAAGGGAGATAAGGGATTTTCTATTTTAGGTTGAGTCTTTTGAGTTTTCGATGAGCGACGACGGGTTGAGGATGAAGCTGTTTTGGCTGGTTCTTTATCGGTTTGTTTGTCTTCCTGTGGTTGATCCGGTGATGTAGACGTATAGTCACTACTATTCAGCGATAAACAGGCGGCTTGAATCGCGGCGGCGTTGAGATTAAATTGGGAAACGATGGTATCAAGTTGTCCATTCAGTTCTGTTGTCAGTGAACCGAGATGGAATTTCCAGATATCTCGTTGTTCAGCATGACTCAGTTGACCCACCTCTAAGGTAATCATCGGGCGTTGATGTTGCGGTTGTCGTTCCTGGGTGCTGAAAATTAACGGCACTTTTAATTGTTCAACAAACTCGGCAATTGCCCACTCTCGCCGAGGATCACCTTGAGTCATCTCATCAGCATTCAGGAACAAGAAACTGTGGTTTAATAAAGTTTCCCGCAAACAGCGTTGCATCAACTGATACAGTTCATTCGGATTAAAGGGAATAACAGAGGCTGATATCATCTGAAGATTCCAGCCTACTGCGCTACAGGCGACAGTGGCAATGGATTGCTTTGCCCCTATATCTGAACCACATAACTGAACAACGGGATCGTCAAAATTTGCCAGTGGTTTAGACCAAGTGGCGATAAGTTTGTCAGCAATTTGTTGATACGAAGGGGGAAGAGGAGTGGAAGATGAAGGCGGTACAGGTAAAAGGATACCTGCCAATTCCTTATCTGTGCAAGGTTCACTCAACAGATAACAGAGAATGCGCTGATTAATGCGTAGAGGTGATTGAGTAAAGAATAATCCTTCCACCCTTTCAATCAGTTCCCACTGGTGTAAGGGAGATTGGGAGGAAAAAATGCTCAGATCAGACTGGTGAAACGTAGATAAGGCTAAATTCAGCGTCGGATAATTTTGTTTAGGATTGCCGTTAATTTTGGCACATAAGACTTCAAACTCATTATCCAACTCCATGCCAACACATAATAAGAGAATATAGCGGTCAAATTGGGAGAGGTTAAATAAAGCACTGAGTTTATCTAAGGCTGGCGGCGCGTGTTCGAGAATCGCTGCGGCATCTGGGGATAACGTTGTTTCCAATTTGGCTAAATTGGGCTGATTTTGCTGGTAAGCGAGGTAATCTTCCAAAACCTGTCGGACTTGATTAACGGCTATCTGGAGATAGTGAAAGTTGCCTTCATACCAGGTGATTGGTGTGGGACTATCCATATAGGTTTATAGGTTTTAATGGTGTTAAAGTTTATCGTTGGTTGAGAGCGTGAAAGCGAGTAATACTCAAGGGGGTTGGGAAGAGCGATTCCCTCCGGGATAGCTATAGCCCTTCGGGCATGGCTACGCTAACGCTTACTGCCCAACTCAACAGTCTCTCCCCTTGCTCCCGTTTTCTGGTTCTTATGTTAAAACATATTTCCGGTTGAATTCGGTTTAGACAAAATAGTTTATAATTTAGCCAACATCTCAAGACCTCTTGGGTCAAGCCGCTTGCCGCTGTTTTCTGGGAATGGACAGGCATTGGCTGATCAGACCATCACCCAGAATTCTTGAGGAAATCGGCTCCAATCATTCATCACATTATCGGGCAACTGAGGCGGCATCATGGAGTATAAACCCGTACAAAAGAAAAATTCGTCCTGGACTCCAACCCCAGTACAGAAAAAGGGTAAAAGCCTCGGTAAAATGGGACATTTTTCGATTCAACCCAAGTCAAACCCGTCATCTACCCCATCCCCAGAAATACGGGAATATTCCAGAGCATCAGCCGATAGACTCGCCGCGAATGTAATGCGAGGAATCCAAGCTAAAGAACAGGAGGAAGCTGAAGGGTCAACCCTTCGGCTCCGCTCAGGGTCAACGCTACAACGTAAATCTGAATCACCCTGGGCACCAACGTTTGATCCACCCCTACCCTTACCACAAAGCCCAGCTTCCCAATTAAAAGGTGCTTTTGCCCCAGTATCACAGAACCCGATTCAACGTCAATGTGCTGATTGTGCCAAAGAAGAGAAGGAACAGGCGGGGGAAGCTGGGAAAGACTTAGAGGAAATTGGCATTCAAACGAAGTTGACGGTAGGAGCGCCAGGAGATACTTACGAACAAGAAGCTGACCGAGTAGCGTCTCAGGTAATGTTAATGTCAGCGCCTCCGGATAGTTCAGCATCCGTTCAGCGTCAATTAGACACCAATCACCCCCATCACCCCCATCAGATATGGAAACGAGCGCAGTCAATTACACCTGTGGTGCAGAGGCAAATTGATCCGCGTGTGCAAATGCGCCAGATGATACAACGAGCGCATCAAATAGAGGGAAATCAAGCCTCTGGGGATTTAGAGAGTCGTTTGAATGCGTCTAAGGGTGGAGGTTCTCCGTTATCAGAGGGCGTGAGAGGGTTTATGGAACCGCGCTTTGGGGCGGATTTTAGTGGGGTGCGGGTGCATACGGGTGGTGAAGCGGTGCAGATGAATCGGGAGTTGGGCGCTCAGGCGTTTACCCATGGAAGTGATGTTTATTTTGGGGAAGGGACATCTCCGGGGAATAATGAGTTGACGGCGCATGAGCTGACTCATGTTGTCCAGCAGGTAGCTGCACCCGACATTCAAAACCGATCTGCGAATGAAAGCGGTGAGACACACACCCAGAGCAGCGAAGTGCAGATGGTGATGGCTAGTCACGTAGTACAGTTTTGGCCTGGTGATGGTATGTTGCCCCCGGGAGACTGTGGCTGGGCGACATATGTCGGTCTGCGGGGAGCGGTCGAGACAGCAAAAGCGATTGTGAGTACCCTCGGTGCTTGCTCCGCAGGTGACAACTGTCTCACTCTTGCAACCAAGATCGCCGCTATCACTGCGGAGATCGCTGCGCGTCTGGCGCTGGACACTACCTGCTTTAGGGGCGGAGACACCGGCCATCGCCAGCAAGTGCAAGATAAGATCAACATGGTGAACCGCTGCTACCGATTCTTCACGGATTCTAACTGCCCGCAAGAGTTGATCGAAGCGATGGAAGCAGTCGTCGAACGCGCTCGAGAGGTCGTCGCGGCGGCAGCCATGGCAGTGCTAGTTATCGCGGCAGTGGTTGCACTCATCGCAGCGATTATCGTACTAGTGAAAGCCATCATTGCGGCAGCCGGAGCAACCGCCGTCGCAGCAAGCGCCGCCGCAGTGATGGCGGTACTTTTGCTGATCCTCGACCAGATCTCGCCCGAGAACCCGACAACCACGTAATGATATGCAAATCCCTCCAGACAAGAACCTCAAAGAGCGCTTTTTCAATGCCTTCGCCTCGCGCCCCCGACCCCTGGCTAGTCAGATCTTGCGATCAGCGGTGAACTACGACGGCGATCGCCTGCGCGAACTCTTGGCTACGAATACGTCAACGGAACTCTCGGTGTACGATCTCCGAACCGAGGTCGAAGGCAACCTCTGGATGCTCGCTCCGGAGGCATTCCGGTACTTCCTACCAGCCTTCCTGTACGCTTCCCTGGAGTCATATCCATCTCTCAGCATTTTCGTCTCCGAACTCGTAGGCGCACTTACCGAACCCTCTCGTACAGACGTCGTAGAGGCGCTTGATCGAGCTACTAGGCTCCCGTCCGGTCTCGGTTTGCCGGACGACATGACCGAGCTACTCCGTAAGCAGCAGCTCGAATGGTTCGATTCCGGTACTCCACTAGCCATTTTCCACGAGCGCTTCGACAGCCTGACCCCCGCCGAAGGTGGCGCGATTCTCGACTTCTTTGTCGCCCTCCAAGAAGCCCACGGCGCGGATTTTCCGTTCGGAGAGCTGGAGATCGCTGTTGATCGGTACTGGGTTCGCTATCGAGCATTCATGGATAACTGACCTAATGCTGTCCGCAAAGATCTGCGGAATGTAGGTTGTACTCTCCGATAGGTGCAAAAGCTGGTTTTTTACTCAGGTCAGCCTACTGCTATTACTTTTGAGTTCATCCGGCTCTGTTCAATTAGCGATCGCGTTACCAATGCTAGTGCGATCGCATAATTAATATAGTAGGGTGGGCAAATTATGTTAATTGAATGATTTCACCAGAAATTATATCCATTTGCCCACCCTACCCCTTAACTCTTTACCCAAATCACCAAATCTTTGCCATCAGCAATCTGAAACCGGGTAACTCTGGCTCACCACTAACCTGCTCCGGATTTTCCAAGATTTGAACCTCTTGATTCGGGCGATAGACATAAACCGTGCGATTTTTGCGG
>NZ_JAVJNP010000136.1:0-24164 GCF_040217205.1 Coleofasciculus sp. A1-SPW-01
AAGCTTGTCTGGTGTCTCTGGCGCAATGGCTCCACTCCGAACCCATCCCGAACTCGGCTGTGAAACTTTGCTGCGGCGAAGATACTTTGGGGGTTGCCCCCTGGGAAAATAGCTCGATGCCAGACTTCTTCTTTTATAAAGTCCTCTTTTCCGTAAGAAAAGAGGGCTTTATGCTATGGAAACCTTTTACTTGACTGGTGTTCTAGCTACAATGAACGATTCAACGAAGTAGAACGGTTGAGTTTCGCTTCATTAGTTAAATAAATCTAAAAAATTCCTAGATAGGTTCGATATCAAAACGTTGGTTTCTTATACTGGAATAGTCTATTAGCATTTTAATTAATTATTTTCAGAGTCCCTAACAAGAATTAAGTCAAAAAATTATGACAGGTCAGAACTATGGTTTACGATGTAGCTATCATTGGCGGTGGCGTAATTGGTTGCACGATCGCGCGTGAGTTAATGCGCTATCCTATCCGTGCTGTTTTGTTGGAGAAAGAGAGCGAAGTCGGATTCGGAACCAGTAAAGCCAACAGTGGGATTATTCACGGCGGTCATCACGGCTCCCCTAACACCCTGAAAGGGAAACTAGAGTGGTTGGGGAATCAAATGTGGGATACAATCTGTGATGAGCTAGGTTTCGGGTTCAAGCGCATTGGCGAACTGACTGTCGCTCTAGCCCAAGAACAACTCCCCACCTTAGAGAAACTCAAACAACAAGGTGAAGAAAAAGGCGTTCCTGGTCTGGAAATGTGGGATCAGGAACGCTTACTCCGAGAAGAACCCCGCCTCAATCCCGACGCCATCGCCGGACTCTATGCTCCAACCACAGGGGTGATCAATCCTTACGAAGCCTGTTTTGCTCTGATTGAAAATGCCTGTCTGAATGGGTTGGAATTGGTGACCGATAGTCTAGTGCAAGACATTGACCAAACGGACGACATTTGGACAATCAAAACAAATCGCGGAGAATTCCCGACTCGCTTTATCATCAACGCGGCGGGACTTTGGGCAGATCGTATCGCTCAGATGGCAGGAGTCCAACCCTTTACTATTCGCCCTCGCAAAGGGGAGGAATATATCCTGGATAAGCGGTTAATGGGTTTAGTCAAACGGGTAATTTTCCCCTGTCCCACTCCCGTGTCCAAAGGAATTCTCGTCATCCCCACCTACGATGGCACGATCATGGTTGGTCCCACGGCAGAAATGGTTGATGATAAGGAAGACTTGACCACTAGCGTCGCCGGAGGACAAACCGTTTTCCAGATGGTCAGACAAGTCGTTCCCGGTATTAGTCCGAGGGATTGCATCGCTGAATTTGCTGGGTTGCGGGCGGTTACGGAAACTGAAGACTTTATTATTGGTCCAACTGACAAAAAAGGCTTTATTAACGTCGCGGGTATCCAGTCCCCCGGACTCACAGCGGCTCCGGCAATTGCTGAAATGGTAGGAGATATATTAAGGGAGGAAGGTCTGCCCTTACAACCCAAGGATGATTTTGTCCCCTCCATTCCCAAACCCATCCATTTTGTCTCCCTGTCTACAGACGAACAAATTGCCCTAACTCAAGAAAATCATCATTATGGTCGCATTGTCTGTCGCTGCGAATTAATTACCGAGGGTGAGATTTTAGATTCCATTCATCGGGGCGCACGCACCCTCGACGGCATCAAATTCCGTTCCCGCGCCGGGATGGGGCGCTGTCAAGGGGGGTTCTGTACTGGACGGTGTATGGAACTGCTATCGCAAGAATTAGACCAGCCGCTAGCGCAAATTACCAAACGCGGCGGCGACACTTGGATTGTTCGGGAACGGGAGGAGGTAGCCAAATGATTACAGACACAATCAGCCACTTAAAAAAAGAGTATGATGTCGTGGTCGTCGGTGGCGGTCCTGCGGGCATGGCAGCCGCCTTAGGCGCTAGACAAGCCGGAGCAGATCGCATCCTGATTGCTGACCGTGAGAAAGAAGCAGGCGGTATCCTGTTGCAATGTATCCATCCAGGTTTTGGACTCCAGCATTTTAAAGAAGAACTCACCGGTCCAGAATATGCCCAGCGCTTTTTGGAGCAAGTCTTAGAAACGGACATAGATATTGTCAGCGATGCTTACATCCTGGATATTAGTGCTGACAAACAAGTCAAACTCATGTCCGGTAGCCAAGGCGTCCACGTTCTTTCCACCAAAGCCGCTGTACTAGCAATGGGTGCCAGAGAACGCACACGCGGCGCTATTCGCACTCCTGGTACTCGCGCTTCCGGTGTCTTGACCGCTGGGTTAGCCCAGAAATTTGTCAACATGATTGGTTATCTGCCTGGATATCGGGCGGTGATTCTTGGTTCTGGGGATATTGGCTTAATTATGGCGCGACGGTTGACATTGGAAGGCGTAGAAGTCGCAGGCGTGTTTGAAATTATGCCTCACGCCAATGGACTCAATCGTAATATTGTCCAATGTCTGCACGACTTTGACATTCCCCTGCACCTGTCCACCACCGTGGCGGATATCCATGGCAGAGATCGAGTGGAAAAGGTTACTGTTGCTCCCGTTGATGAAAACTTTACCCCAAATTTAGAGCAAAGCTGGGATATTCCTTGTGATACCCTGCTGCTGTCCATTGGTTTGATTCCAGAAAACGAACTATCCCGACAGTTGAAACTCCAGATTGACCCCGTAACCAGTGGTCCGGTGGTGAACAGCATGATGGAAACCTCCATGGATGGAGTTTTTGCTTGTGGTAATGTTGTCCATATTCACGACTTAGTGGATTTTGTCAGCCAGGAAGCCTTTCTCGCCGGCAGCAATGCTGGAGCTTACGTCACCGAACAACGCCCTCCGGGGGATAATATTCGCCTAATTCCAGGGGAAAATGTGCGCTACTGCGTCCCTCATACTATTTCCACTGACCGAGAACACACAGTTTACATGCGGGTTAAGCGCCCCATGGAACAAAGCGTATTGCGTTTAGGTGACGTGTATGAGAAAAAACTACGTTTTGTTTTGCCAGCAGAGATGGTTAATCTCAAAGTACGTCCTCGGTTTTTGGAGAACTTTCACGGAGATACCTTGCGGGTAGATGTTGTACCCTTTGAAGATTAAAGGAGTAAGGTGCGGGAGATGGAGAAGATGGGGCGCGATGTTCCAGACGTGATGACAGAAGCGTCTGGGAGATGGGGGAGTGAACTCAACATTGAGTCAGGGCGGGTTTCGTACCAACGTTACCATCATCAACCACAAGAAAGTCCTTAAACCCGCCCCTACAAACCAGGTTCCTTCAAGGGTGGCGAAGGAGTCTCTAGTGCAGCGGGCATAAAAATACTTGAGCAGCTTCGTAGATACGATGAAGCAGGGGGAGCAGAGGGAGCAGGGGAAGCGGGGGGAGATATTAGCTGTTCAGTTATTTCTGCCTTCTTGCACTAGTAATATCATGTCCTTATCGTCAGTTATCATTTACTTCTCCCTGGCAACCTTCTTCTTTCCCTTCTACCATCTGCCATCTGTCCTGGAGCCTTGTCTCCACCAATGGTGTAAGTATTCAACCGGACATGATATAAACAATCAGCAATCACCAGGTATTTATTATGACAACGATTACTCATTACCTTTGTATTGGCTGTCCCCTAGGTTGCCGTTTAGAAGTTGAAGATGAAGACAACAAACTTGTCGAAGTGCGGGGTTTTAACTGCAAACGGGGACAAGAGTATGCTAAACAAGAACATACCGAACCTCGCCGTATGGTAACAACAACTGTACAGGTAGAACAAGGGCGTTGGGCTAGGCTTCCGGTGAAAACCAATATGGCTATTCCTAAAGAAAAAATGCAAGAATTGTGCCAAGCGCTGCGTCAAGTGAAACTAACTGCACCTGTGAAAATGGGTGATGTGATTTTGGCGAATGCCTTGGAAACAGGGGCGGATGTGGTTGCTACCAGAGACATGCCAGCCGCTTGAATTAGATTGATTCTGTCCTCGGACGAAGTGAAGGATTTCGTTCGAGGACAGATTACCTCTTTGACTGCAACTTGGTATAAACTCGCCCTGGTCAAATTGCAAAATTGAGTCAACCCGAGAACTCCCCCATCTCCCTGTTTCCTCGCTGGAAATGTTAATGGTAGCTTAGACGATTACTTGAAACACATTATAGTATAGATAGCCACCGTGTTTGAAGTTGAGTTGACCGACCAAGCGATCGAGGATTCTATGATGCACTGGGATTATCGGGTATTCTTTGAGGATAGTGGCTACACAATTCGTACCGTATATTATGATGACCACGGTGCGATAGCTGCCTGTTCGGAAAAGCTGCTCAAGCCTTTCGGAGAATCACTCGAAGATCTGCAAGACGAATTACATCTTTTACAGGCGGCTTTAAAAAAGAACGTTCTTTCGGCCTCTGATGTGCCAGAGCAAAGCGTTCGCCCGAAGGTAAAGCGGGGAAAATCGTTAAAGGCGGTTCGCGAGCAACTTGGCTTACACAAAGAAGCGGCTAAAGAGGTTAGGAAAGCCAAGCGTGGTTACTAGAGCTCGCGGATCTAGAACACTTCGCTCAAACGGGTGATTCGTCGTCCTTTCCACCCGAATGCTCCCCATCGTAGCGCACTTGTGTAGGGGCGGGTTTCACAACTATCGTTTATGACTTCACCCAAATGGAACTAAACCCGCCCCGATCCAATTGTGATTTTGATTCAACTGAGAACTCCCCCATCTCCGCGACAAAGGACGAATGACAAAGGACAAATCATTGACAGCGATCGCAGATTCCATGTACCGTCACTTCATAGCTTTCAGCTTGCATACCAGAAGGTAGGCGGTTCAAACCAACGCTTTCAAATGTATCCCAAGGAATATCTTTAATCGCACCGCAACAGCGACAACGAAAATGATGGTGGCGATCAACATTCGCATCGTAACGACAGACACCTTCCTCTAATAAAACTTCCCGCACCAGTCCCACTTCCCGCAGTGCTTGTAGCGCACTGTATACAGTCGCTTGAGAAGACGTTGGCGCTTGGTGATTGAGATCGCTGAGGATTTGATCTGCCGTCGGGTGATCAAAACGAGTCAGCAAATTGGCATAGACAGAAAATCGCTGTGGGGTAACCCTCAACCCCTTGGATTTCAAGACTTTAATCAGGTTTTCTGCTTGCTGCTGCATGGTATTCACCGTTTTCATAAGCAGTTCTTTAATTATAACACTCTTTTTTAGGAGTTATACTTGTCTAGCAGCTAGACTGAAAAATAAGTATTTATTACTATTGACTCATTCTTAAATCAGAATTATTCTGAGTTATAGTTAGATATAGCTAAAGCAAACAAAAATCTAGTCGTCTGTAAAACGAGGTAAATATGGCTGTTATTGATCGTGTACCCGACGCTGTGTTCAAGACTCGCGTGCGTGATGAGTCTGTAGGGGGTTCAAATCCCTACCGTTGGCAAGATCGGACAACGCAGGAAATCTTTGGTGGCAAAAAAGTTGTTGTGTTTTCCTTACCGGGTGCGTTTACACCCACCTGTTCATCTAACCACCTGCCTCGCTATGAGGAACTCTATGATGAGTTCAAGGCACAGGGTATCGATGAAATCATTTGCCTGTCGGTGAATGATGCGTTTGTCATGTTCCAGTGGGGTAAGCAGCAAGGGGCAAAGAATGTGTTATTGCTCCCCGATGGTAATGGCGAGTTTACCCGCAAGATGGGAATGCTAGTCGATAAGTCCAACCTGGGTTTCGGAATGCGTTCCTGGCGCTATTCGATGCTGGTGAACGACGGCAAGATTGAAAAATTCTTTGCTGAACCTGGTTACAGCGACAACTGCCCGGATGACCCCTTTGAAGTCTCCGATGCGGATACGATGCTTGCTTCCCTGAAGGGACAAGAATCCGCAGGTGTATCTGAGCCACGTATGGCATTTGTTGGTTAATTTGAACTACCATCTGTGGGGACACGACATGTCGTGTCCCTACCGTTTGTGTATGATGATGTTGGGTGTCTTCTCACTGTGCCAGCCGACACCTGATTCAACTACCTGAATAACTCAAAGACTTGTCTGCAGAACTGTTTGAGCTTGTCACTCACCTCCGGTGCAGGCTGATAATTACCGACACATTGCCAGTTCTCAACCGTCGAAAGTCGCCAAGCTTCTCCTTGATGATTAAATCCTGCCGCATCTAAACCGATCAAGCGATGAGACTGTTCTAAGGGATCTTGGTAAAACCGAATTTGTAGTAAGATGCTGCGGCTTTGTAACTTTCTACTCCACCCAGGAAAGTGAAAACCGATATCGATTGAGTCAGGATCAACTAGATTGCGAGTATCGGGGTCATTTTGCCAAGGTTTCAAGTCCGCCTTGGCATCGGGAAACTGGGACTTAAACAAGTTGACTATGGCGGCTATCTTGGTGGTTACCTCTAAACCCTTGGCTTGTTCCGCAGCATTCATGATTAAATCTCCTATGGTTAACGCTTATTTACAAGATTGCTTCATTATTTATTACAATTAGCGAGTCTGTTGGCTATCTGTTTAGCAGACAGGGGATATGTTGTGATTTGTTGACAATTCCCGGAGATCAGAAATTACCAGGAAAACTTGCTCAAACGTCTACAGGGCGGTAAGCTCAAAGCACGGTCAAGGTGTAGGAAAAAAAGCGTGTCCATTCAGGAAAAGTCCATTCAGGTCGGGTCGCTAGAGTGGTTTTATCGGGAAGCTACTCCAGTTAATCCCAGTACACAACCCCCAGTGCTGCTGCTTCATGGTTTACCCTCCCAGAGTTACTCATGGTCAGCACTGATGCCCGATTTAGCCGACAAAGGATTCCGTGCGATCGCGCCAGACTGGATTGGTGCGGGTTTCTCAGCTAAACCAGACCGTCGTAAGTTTGCCTATACGCCAGATGCTTTTATTAAAGCCTTAGCAGAATTTATCCAACATCTGCAAATCGAGCGATTTTATCTGGTTGTCCAAGGGTTTCTGGGTTCAGTGGGACTCCAATACGCTTTGCGTTACCCCGATCAGGTTGAACGGTTAGCCATTCTCAACACCCCTGTCTCATCAGCAAGTCAGTTACCGTGGAAGATCAAGCAATTGGGCTTACCCTTGGTCGGTGATATGTTGACCCAAGATCCCTTGTTGGTCGATCGCACCTTAGAAGGCGGTAGTGGCTATCGCGTGTCTGATAAAGATTTAGACGTATATCGCCGTCCCTTTCTCAGCAGTTCTGATGCTGGGCGAAGTTTACTGATGACGGTTAAAAATCTGCAATTTAAATCCTCGATGGCAGAAATCGAAGCCGGATTTCGCAACTGGAATCAACCCACATTGATTCTTTGGGGGATAAAAGATCCGTGGCTTCCCTTGGTTCAAGTTCAAGAATTTGCCAAAATGATTAAGAATGTCGAATTGGTAGAACTAGAAGAAGCCGGACATTATCCCCAAGATCATTGGTCTGAGAAGGTGAGTAATAATCTGCTGCTGTTTCTACGCCGTCAAGCGTTGTAAAGAGAGGAGTTGGGGTTGTAGAGACGTTCCGGTGAAACGTCTGGAAGCTAGAGGAGAAAAAATTAAATTAGAGTTTTCTACAAGTAGTAAGCTGTTCGGCATTCAAACCTTAATGTCAAACCCAAACGTGCATCAAAACAATAAACGGCATTCATCTGATGTCCTACTGATCCTGGCGACTGCTATATAACCTCCGTAAATCTACTGAAATGAATCAATTGGGGTCAAGTTGATATCCGTAAAATCCCCCTGGAATGGCTAAAAAATAAACAGCTAGGATACAAGAACGAAATAGCTGGGCATCCGCCAGAACCTTATGGCTAAGATTTTAGTAATTGAAGACGAATTATCCGTTCGAGACAATATTCTAGAGTTGCTCGAAGCCAACAATTTTCAGGTCACTGAGTCAGACAATGGATTAGCAGGTATCCAACTCGCGACCCAACAATTACCCGATTTAATTGTTTGTGATGTGATGATGCCAGAATTAGATGGCTACGAGGTGTTAACCGCCTTGCGCTCTAATCCAGCCACACAGACGATTCCCTTCATCTTCCTCACCGCTAAAGCCAGCCGAGATGACTGGCGACAAGGAATGGAACTTGGTTCCGATGACTATCTGACCAAACCATTTACCGCTAAAGAACTTCTTAGCGCGATCGCGACTCGTTTGTCAAAGCAGATGGCAATTCAGCAGCAGTCTGAAGCCAAGTTGGATGAGCTACGCAGTAATATCACCTCGGCTTTACCAAGAGAACTGCAAACTCCCCTAAATAGTATCGTTGGTACATCACATACACTGCTGGCGGACTATATTGAAGCCGCATCTGTCAGATCGATGATCGAAGATATTCAAGCGTCTGGACAGCAATTATCTCGGTCGATTCAAAACTTTTTACTTTATGCTGAATTAGAATTAGCCGAAACCTCCAGTGAACGGCGTCGAACCTTTCAAACCTATCAAACGCGATTTTCATCAGCAATTATTTCCGCTCAAGCGATTGCCAAGGCGCGAGAGTTCAATCGAGAGTCTGATCTACTACTAAATTTAACCGATACCGCTGTACAAATGGCAGCACCTCGACTTCAGAAGTTAGTTTTTGAACTTGTCGATAACGCTTTTAAATTTTCCCCCGATGGCACACCTGTTACTGTCACCAGTATAGTTAAAAAAAATCGACTGGTCTTGGCAATTAGTAATCAAGGGACAGGAATGACGGCAGAACAAATTGTCCAAGTGGGAGGCTATATGCAGTTTGAGCGCAAACTCTATGATCAGCAAGGTTCCGGATTGGGGTTAACAATTGCTAAACGCCTTACTCAATTCCATGGGGGTGAATTCGTCATTGAAAGCGTTCCGGATAAGCAAACTATTGTTACTGTTTCATTACCCGTTTCGAGATAATTGATGCTGTAATTGAATGGAACGCAAACAATATAGCATTACCCTCTGCAATAGTGGAAGTATTCAGCCAAACAGGGAATATTTAGGTTGGTTTACTGGTATAAACTCAACCCAAATATTCACCATTTTAGCAGCGACGTCAAGCTACTCAAAACCTGACTCAATTGTCTCTAAGAATGACTAGCTGTGGGGTTAGCTACATACTTAAAGTCGGGGGCAGAATTCCACGGCTTATCACCTTGTTGAGGGTTGTCGTCTGACTCTGTTGATAAGTTATAGTACAGATCAACAGTGCTATCAGGTTCGATGTTGCCAAACATGGGATCAGTGAGTTTACCCATAGAATCTAACGCATTCATAAACATCTTAGTGTGGGAAATTTCGCGGGTAAGTAAGTGTACTAGCGTCTCTTTTGTCCCCGGATCAGGTGCTAGTTTGATCAGGGATTCGTAGGTTTGACGAGCGCCAGCTTCTGCGCCTATATTTGCTCGTAAGTCGCGGACAATATCGCCACCTTCATTAATATAGGTAGCCGTCCAAGCAGAGCCTTGACTATCTAAGAAATGAGGACCCATTCCCCGTACTGCAAAGAGCGTACTTTTATACGCATCAGTCTGGTCAACATTTTTGGTGTGAGATTCAATTAGTTTGCCAATCATCTCTAAATGGCTAAATTCCTCAACCGCGATATCTTGTAGCATATTCCGAATGGAGGGATTTTCACAGTGAAAAGACTGCACCCAGTACTGTAGAGCAGCAGTGAGTTCACCTGTAGCGCCACCGAATTGTTCTAACAAGAGTTGGGCAAATTGAGGATGTGCTGTCTCGATATTAACGGGTTGAATGGTTTCCTTTTTGTGGAAAAACATGATTTTTTTTGAGTATAGCTATAGAGGCAAAACCTGCCCAGTCATCAATCAACTGAGCTTAAATACCACGGTAATCAATAAAATTTAATTCTACCTTAACCTAAAGATAGAAACGACTGTAGAGATTGTTTTGAATTGACTAAACCGTACACCTAAAAAATATGCCTTAAGTAATAGACATCCTCCATCTGACTCGAATTAATCGTCTGGCTTAGGTGGATACTTCAGTCAGAAAATAGGCTTTTATTCAGATGTCTGTAGTAACCTACCCATAATGGGTTCAGCGTGGCGGAAATAAAGTGAGTCCTTACGCCTTACCGGAATTTCTTCCTTTATCGCCTTGAATTGTTGTACTTTACTTTGTAGGGAGAAAGAACGACTCCCTAATACAGCATGGCAGAAATAACTGACCAGCTCACATCTCTCCCAGCTTATCCCTTGTCCGCCACTCCCCTGCTGAACTTATGAGCCTGCGCCAGAAAACTCTACTCCTGATTGGTCTCACCCTTGCGGGTTTAATTGGTGTCCTCTACGCCAGTCTATCGCTAATTTTAATCCGTAGTTTCGCGCAAATCGAGGAACAACATGCGTATCGTAATGTGCGGCGGGTACAGGAGGCGTTATTCGATGAATTAGATAGTTTAGCTGTTTTAGCGGCTGATTATGGTGAGTGGGATGATACTTATGCGTTTATTGAAGATACCAGTCAAAATTATATTCAAGAGAATCTATCAGATACAAATTTAACGAATATTAACCTCAACCTGGCTTTATTCTTTAACCGCCAAGATGAATTGGTTTTTGGTAAACATTTTAATTTAGCTCAGCAGCAACAAATCCCCATTCCTACTCCCTTAATCCAACAACTGAATTCCAATAATGTTTTACTACAGCATCCGGATACCAGTAGTAGTATTACAGGGTTAATTCTCTTACCCCAGGGACCGTTAATGATTGCCTCAAATCCCATTCTTACCAACGAGGAAACTGGTCCCATGCGGGGGTCTTTGATTATGGGTCGTTACCTGAATGACCAGCGCATTGAGGCGTTAGCGGAACTCACCCAACTCAATCTTAAGGTCTACCGACTCAATAATACCCAATTACCCACTAAATTGCAGACTGTGCAGTCTAGCCTATCTGAACAGGAGTCCCAACCCAATCAGGCTCCCATCTTAATCCAGATTATAAGTCGGGAGGCGATCGCAGGCTATACCCTCCTCCGCGATATCTATGGTCAACCTGCGTTACTGGTTCAAATCGACATCCCACGAGAAATCTATCAACAAGGTCGTGTTAGTCTACGTTATCTTATTTTATCTCTCTTAGGTTTAGGGATTCTTTTTAGTGTCGGTACTCTTTTCCTATTGGAAAAAATGGTACTGTCTCGCCTAGCAAAACTGAGTACAAACGTACATGAAGTTGGCACAAGTAATGACCTATCGCTACGAGTTAGCGCCAAGGGAAATGATGAATTAACCCACCTGGCACAAACAATAAACTCGATGCTAGACGCCTTAGAGTCTTCTACCAAAAACCTGGTTGCTGAACGAGAAAAGGCAGAAAATCTCCTCCTGAATATCTTACCGGAATCTATTGCCAAACGCCTGCAAAAAGACTCGGATACGATTGCCGATAGTTTTGAAGAAGTCACGGTTCTCTTTTCCGATATTGTGGACTTTACTCGCCTATCAGGAGAAATCTCGCCCACCGAACTGGTCAATCTCCTCAATGAGATTTTCTCGCGGTTTGACCGTTTAGTAGAACTCCATGGCTTAGAAAAAATTAAAACGATTGGCGATTCCTACATGGTTGTCGGTGGCTTACCCTTACCGCGTCAGGATCACGCTGAAGCCGTTGCCGAATTTGCCCTGGATATGCAACAGGAAATTGATGCGGTTAATGCCCAACAAGGACACGCTTTCATGATGCGTATTGGCATTCACAGTGGTCCAGTCGTCGCTGGGGTGATTGGGTTGAAAAAGTTTATTTATGATTTGTGGGGTGATACGGTTAATACAGCTAGTCGTATGGAATCCCATGGTCTTCCGGGTTATATTCAGGTTTCTGATGCCACGTATGAACATTTAAAGGATAAATATGTTTTTCAAGAACGGGGTTCAATTTCCGTCAAAGGCAAGGGAGAAATGACGACATACTTTCTCAAAGAGCGTAAGACAGAATGAATAGGGGAGTCGCATAATGGTGTTAAGCTGCACTAAGCTTAACACCTACCTTGTCTCTCTTATCTTGTAAACTGATGCTATTGCTGTTGGGTTTCACTGGCGTTCAACCCAACCTACGCTTTAACTGTTCTGTTCCCTGTTCCCTAATAAATCAATCAGCCATCAATAACCAAAATCCGGTATACGTCATTCCCGAATCATCCGGTTGCACCAACAAAAAATGCAATCCCTGACTCGTTTGCTTGCGCTGTTCATACAACCTCGCCGCCGCCGCTACTTCTTTATCTTCAAAGGTTGCCATTACCCAGCGTTCCACTAATCCGGCTTCTAAAATTAACCCATCTGGCGCACCGGGAATATAATTAAGCGCTACAGGTTGAACCTCTTGCAGCCAACGCGCTAATGGCATCGACTGACGCCCCCCATCAATCACGACTCCCGGAACAGCTACCGTTGAGGCTAAACCTAATTGGAGAGGTAAGAGTTCATTTGGCATCTGTAAAATTGGAATCGGGCGTTGGGCAAACCCCTCCTCAATATCCCCTGCGGGAATACTAGCAAATCGCCAGCGATCGCCCCAGAGATTTTCGGGTAAGGGTAAGGGTGGCGGTTTGTCTAAGCTAAGGGGGTTGTACGCTTCCCCAGTGTAATTCTCGTGCTGTGGATACTCTAACGTTCTTTCCTGTAATCGTTGCTTGAGGGCGGGCGTGCGTCGTGTCGCTTCTACCTTAATCCCCAATTGTTGTCCCACCTCCTGGAATAAATTGAACGACTGGGGGCGAAAGACGTGAATCGCATCCGGTAATCCTGTCTTAGCCGCCGCGACTTGCACCTGAGACACCAACCAATCACGGGTGACATCTGGCTGAGGACAGAATGATTGATATATAACATTGCCTGTGGTGTCACAAATTAATAATTCCCATAAGACTTGCCCAGTTTCATTTTGCAGAGGACGCCGATAAAAATCTGCTTGCCAAACATTTATTGATAAAGTCATTTGTCATTCGTCATTGGTCATTTTTCTTATGTAAAGTCGGGGCGGGTTTAGTTATAGCAATCGCCATAGCGGTTAGGACGCATCATTTGGTAAAGACGCGCCATGGCGCGTCTCTACAATAGTTCGTTTGTCCTAATCGATGTGTCTACTGCTATACATCTGGGTGTAACCAAAAAGATAGTCGTGAAACCCGCCCCTACACAATCTCCCCAGCTCCCTCTGCTTCATCGTATCTATGAAGCCGTTCTGATTGATTTTGGCATTGCCCGTGAATTTAGCCCCAATATTACCCAAACCCATACCCAGTCGTTATCTGAAGGATTTGCCCCGATTGAACAGTATGATTGGCGATCCAAACGAGGCGCTTATACTGATGTTTATGCTTTAGCCGCCACGTTGTATGCCTTGCTAACGGGTGAAATTCCCTTACCTGCACCGATGCGAGCATACCGTTTAGAATTAGAACCCCCTCAACAGCTTAATCCTAAAATTAGCGATCGCTTCGGTTTAACCGTACAAAAGCAAATCTGGCAGAGTATTCTAGATAAGCAGAAAAGTCATTGGCAAGCCTGGTGTTAGCGCCTCTGATCGTCATTTGTTTATGTAAAGGTTTTTTGAGTCATCCATGGCAAACCCTCGCCAGCTTGCATTCCTCGCCCTACGAGATATCCACAGCCACGGTGCGTTTACAGATATTGCGTTGGATCGAGTGCTTCGTCATACTACTCTCAACCGTCCTGATCGCGCTCTGTTAACGGATTTAGTCTATGGTACAACCCGATACACTCGCACCCTGGATGCCTTAATTGATCAACTGGGGAAGAAAAAAGCCCACCAGCAGCCCCCAGACTTGCGCCTCATTCTGCATCTGGGCTTATACCAATTGCGCTATCTACAACGGATTCCCCCATCAGCCGCCGTTAATACCAGCGTGGAACTAGCTAAAGCGAATCAATTAAAAGGACTAGCTGGGGTGGTTAATGGGGTGCTGCGACAGTATGCCCGTCTAAACACAAATCCCCAATTAGATGATCCCTTGCAGTTACCCCCCCAACCCATCCAACGTCTGGGTATCCTCTATAGCTTTCCCGACTGGATCATCGAACTGTGGTTAAATCAATTAGGCATTGAGGAAACCGAAGCCCTTTGTCAATGGTTCAACCAACCGCCAACTATTGACCTGCGGATCAATCTCTTAAAAGCTTCCATTGATACAGTAGAAACAGCGATGCAAGCCGCAGGTATTCAGGTTCAGCGCCTTCCTCACCTTCCCCAAGCCTTACGCTTCCAAGGAAGTACAGGTTCAATACAAACGCTTCCTGGATTCAACGAGGGATGGTGGACAATTCAAGATAGTAGCGCCCAACTGGTGAGTCATTTACTTAATCCTCAACCCCATGATGTCATCATTGACGCCTGTGCTGCACCGGGCGGGAAAACCACGCATCTTGCCGAACTCATGCGCGATCGCGGTACAATCTGGGCATGTGATAAAGCCGCGTCTCGCCTAAAAAAAGTTAAAGCCAATACCCAACGGTTACAATTACAATCCATTCAAATCTGCCCAGGCGATAGCCGTGATTTTCCCCAATTTACCCAAAAAGCTGATACTGTTTTACTCGACGCCCCCTGTTCTGGTTTAGGTACACTGCACCGTCGCCCCGATATCCGGTGGCGTTGTACTCCAGCCAGAGTTCAGGAACTTTCTGTACTGCAAAGTGAACTATTAACGCAGACAGCCACCTGGGTTAAACCTGGAGGCGTCCTCGTTTACGCCACCTGCACTTTGCACCCCCAGGAAAATGAAGCCGTGATTCAAGCCTTTCTGGAACGTCATCTCCACTGGTGTATTGATGCACCCCCGCCGACACTTACCGCTTTTTCTACGCCTCAAGGCTGGCTGAAAGTCTTACCCCATCAGCATCAGATGGATGGCTTTTTCATGGTGAGATTGAAGCATCTGGGGGATTAGTCCTTTGTCATTAGTCATTTGTGATAATTGAACGGTCAGGTCGGGGCGGGTTTAGTTATATCAGGGTGAAAACGAAACGTTAGTGGTAAAACCCGCCCCTACAAAAAATGCTCCCTCTGCTTCCCCAGCTTCCTCTGCTTCCCCATCTTCCCCAGCTCCCTCTGCTCCCCCAGCTCCCCCAGCTCCCCCATCTTCCCTTAACCAAGCCTGCTCATTGGTAAAGATTAGAACGTC
Organism: Coleofasciculus sp. A1-SPW-01; assembly: GCF_040217205.1. NCBI lineage: Bacteria > Bacillati > Cyanobacteriota > Cyanophyceae > Coleofasciculales > Coleofasciculaceae > Coleofasciculus > Coleofasciculus sp. A1-SPW-01. The sequence goes on from NZ_JAVJNP010000136.1 coordinate 15,158, forward strand.
TAAGCGCATTTCTGGGGACAGTTCTGATATAGATAGAGCAGAAGTTCTTTGTAGAAAAACGTCATGGTTACAGACTCTCATGTCAAACAGCTTGTAAAGATTCTGATTGGTGCGGCTTGGATCGATGGTCGAATTCAGCCAGAGGAACGGCAGTATCTGCACCAAGTCGCCCAGCAATCCAATGTGGCTGAAGACCCAGAAATTCGACCCTTGTTGAACGAACTCAAATCGGTATCCAGTGACCAGTGTTATAGATGGGTGCAAGAGTATTTGGGTGATCATCCCAGCCAAGAGGATTATCAGGGCTTGATTGAAGCGATTAGTGCTTTGATTTACAGCGATGGCGATGTAGATACTGAGGAAGCTAAACTGCTCACTCGCTTACAGCTTCTCGATCCCGCCCAGGCTTCTCCCAAGTCCACTCATAATAGTGTGCTTAAAGCCATTCAAAAACTCTACCACCGCTGGATTGACCAGCAATCTTAGTGATGTGGGATTGGGGTTGTTCATTTGAGTTCTCAGTTAATTTTTTCTCCCACAAGGGCAGGTTTAGTCCAGTTATCGATGTGTCACAAAATGTTATCCGGACAGGTTTAGTCAAATTTTACCGACAGGGCTAAAACGTTATGGGTAAAAACCGCCCCTAAAGATCGGCTTTCCCTGCTTCTTCAGCTTTTATCCTTTACTCTAAAAGTCAGTAGAGGATTTTTTATTTTTTGGAAACTAATTGTCCGGACGGATCGTCATTCACACTGAAAATGTTCCCATAAAGCAGTGACGAGCAAAACATTTTTTTGCTAAACTTTATCTAATGAATGGGTAGGAAAATTTTAGGAACATCTGGAATTCTAAACGGTCTAGTAAATTAACAAACAGAACGATTCGTGTTGGAGAACGCCTTTAATGTCTAACTTTCATCCCTGGCAATCTGGAACCGCTGCATTTTTAGCCTTTGGATTAACGGCTGGTGCGATCGCTCCCTTCGTTACAGGTGCATCAGCGCTTGCCCAAACCACAAGTTTCTCAGATGTTTCTTCTACCTACTGGGCGGAAGACTTTATTACAGAATTAGCCCAACGGGATATTATTGCCGGTTTTCCGGATGGTACATTCCGACCGGATGCTCCCGTAACTCGCGCCCAGTTTGCGGCGATGATGCGTAAGGCAAATCAGGCTTTTAATAAAGCCGATCAACGCGGGTCAACGAACTTTGTTGATGTCCCTTCAAGATACTGGGCGTATTCTGCCATCCAAGATGCTTATAAAACAGGATTTCTAACGGGATATCCAGGGAATGTTTTTAGACCTGAACAAAATATTCCTCGTGAACAAGCCTTAGTTTCATTGGCAAATGGTTTGGATTATTCAGCAAGTTCAACCAGTGTTTTAAATTACTACAATGATGCCTCTCGCATTTCCAGTTGGGCGCGGACATCAATAGCTGCTGCTACAGAGGAACGCTTGGTGGTGAATTATCCTAACGTTAAATCGTTAAATCCCCAGCGGAATGCTAGTCGTGCTGAAGTTGCGGCGTTTATTTACCAAGCGTTAGTGAGTGAAGGGGAAGCACAAGTCGTCAGTTCTCAGTACATTGCTGATCCGACGCCTGTTGCTCAAAATTTCACGATTCCTGCGGGTACAACTATTCCAGTTAAATATATCCGAGAGAAAATTCTGATCGCTGAAGAAGACGAGCAATTACCCTTGACGTTAACGGTTGATGCGAATATCACCACCTCTGATGGTACAGTATTGATTCCGGCGGGTAGTGAGGTTGTCGGTGAGTTGCGTTCTACCAATGGTGGCGCTCAATTTGTCGCCGAGAAACTGGTGATGAATGGTCAGCAAATGACTATTGATGCGGCGTCTGAAGTAATCACCACAACTGAAACAGTCACTCAAGGTACCAGTGTCGGGAATTTAGTCAAGAATGCAGCACTCGGTACAGCGGCGGCGGCGGCGATTTCGGCGGTAACGGGAGATCGGGCGATCGCGACGGAAGAACTGTTGATTGGTACGGGGTCTGGTGTAGCATTGAGCTTAATCCAACGCTTCCTCGGTCGCAACAGTGTGGATCTGATTGTGATTGAACCGGATACTGATTTAGATCTGAAACTTGCTGAGAATTTAGTTATCAGCGCCAACTAGCGTCATTGTGTAGAGACGTAGCATGCTACGTCTCTACAATCCAAATTCATGATTCATGAATTGGCAACCAAACGACAAACGTTGTTCCCTGGGTTGACTTCCCCCCAGAACGGCGAATCGCTACATCTAACTGGGGTTGAGTCCACGGTGACTGCGCCGGACTAAAGACCTCGATTTGACCCTGGATTTGTTCAATCAGTGTTTTGGCGATCGCTAACCCTAAACCACTCCCCGGAATCCCTGTATTGGCTTGTATTCCCCGATAACGCCGCTCAAATAAATGCTCGATGTCTTGGGGCGGAATTCCAACTCCAGTGTCAGTAATCGCAATTCCCACCATTGTTCTCGTCTCATCTTTGGGTTGACCCACACCTGCTTCCACATCAATTTGCCCCCCAGCGGGCGTGTATTTTAAGGCATTGTCAATTAAATTATTTAAAACCTCTCGTAACGCCCTAGCGTTTGCCCGCACAGGGGGTAAGTCTTGGGGGATCGAGTAGCGTAATTCTAAATCCCGTTCCCCCGCGATCGCTTGGGCGGAAATGAGCAGGGGTTCTAATACTTCGGTGATGGTGAATGACTCGACAATCAGGGTTTTACCCGGAAGCAAAGGAATGGCTGGTGCGTCTGTCTCTGGTTCTGAGTTAACCGGAGAAACAATTTTCCCAGTCTCGTCTGATTCGGGTTCGGGAAGTGGACAAGTTGCGGCGCTAGCTGATGCGGGTAAGGTTAACGGTTCACTTGTTGGTGCATCCTGATCTAAGCACTCATCAAAATCTTGTAACAGTTCCTTCAAGCGATCGCTCTCTCGCACAATACTAGCGGCAACGTTATGATTTTTATCATCGGGTTGCAGTCGATTGAGTAGCAGTTTGCCAAAGGTTCGCAATGCGGTTAAGGGATTGCGAAATTGATGCAGGATATCATCCAGCCGATCCCGTTGCTGTACCTGTAGACGGCGTTGCTGAGTCCATTCCTGCTCAAACCAAGCCCGACGCCGATCCATTAAGTAGGCAAGTGTCAATGTTCCAGCGATGCGTTCAATCGCTGTCTGTTCTTTTTCATTCCATGGTCGATCATCGCGACTTGTGACTAATAATCCCATAACTACTTCTTCGTGGATTAGAGGCAAAACCATTTGCCGTCCTTGAGATAAGGGAGAGTTGTCTTGAGAAAGTGAGGTGGAATCGGGGAGATGGTGATCCTCAGCAGGTTGAGGTAAAAGGCGAGGTACAGCTTCAGCAAGGCGGGGAATCGTATCCACTGAACTCATGCGATCGGGCAATGTTAACTCCGTCTCCTCCTCTTCCCATATCGCTGCTTCTGGATAGACCACTACGGGAATCAGCTTAGGTTGCGCTGCCTCGTCGAGTTTATCCGTTGTTAAATATACCGCACTCAACGCCGCGCCTAGACTTTGAGTGAGGATTCCAACCTGTGATTGACACAAGGCGACAAATTCTGAACTAGCAGGAATGAACATGAGAATTGCGTGATCACCACCAGAGGGCTTTTACGACAGAACCCAATAGAGGTTCCTTTTCTATAATGTCGAACAATTGACACGACTGACTATTACCCAAAAGGTGTAGGATGACAGTCATTCGTCCTTTGTTCTTTATTATCTCCCCCATCTCCCCCATCTCCCCCATCTCCCTCATCTCCCTCATCTCCCTCATCTCCCTCATCTCCCTCATCTTCCCAGCCCTCTCCGGCGGCTTTTTGTGAACTTTTTTAACGAAAAATTAATTTTTTTGGTCGTGATTTTTAAAGGCTCATCGCTCAAAGCCTCTTTCAAACTTAGCATTGAGGCATTTTAGGTAGATCTATCAAACCATAAAAAGATATTGATATTTCAGATTCAAGCAGATATACTTACGACGGCTTTTGTAACTAACATTACAACTGTCGGCAAAAAGAGGAGGTAAAGAGGTTGGCAAGAAGACGTAAGCGCAAGAGTCGCCGCCGCCAAGAGGGGCGCAAGATCCTAGAACATGTGCCTCAGTATAATCTAGAAAGCGGTGAAGATAAACCGGTTACAGCAGCACGTAAATATATTCAATCAGCCGGGATTATTCCGCCCGCTTTGCTACTCGTTAAGCGAAATGAGCATACGACAGACCGTTATTTCTGGGCAGAAAAAGGTTTATTTGGCGCTCAATATGTTGAGGAAAATCATTTTCTGTTTCCCAGTCTGAGGGTGCTGGATGCTCCTGTCGAAAAGGCGGTAGTTGCGGTTCAAAGCCGCTGACTACAGCCAAATCTTACGAATTGACCAGTGCTTTGACACTTGTCAAGAGGCAATTCATTTCATTCCTGCTAGGGGGGTGAGATGAATTGCCTAATTTTTTATGAAGGTAGAAGGCACAAGGGAAGGAGAAAGGTTGCAAAGTAGAAGAAAATGATAACTGTTGAGTATGCTTGTCGAGTCATTTTCCTCTGATTCATGAGTTCAGTGCAACCGTCTCGTCCATTTATAGTCGGTGCCGCGATCGCGGATTCCCGATTTTTTGTGGGACGCCACGAGGAGTTGCAACAGATGACTACTCAGATGACAGGTACCCTACCCGGTAGCTTAAATGTGGTCGGGCGCAGACGCATTGGCAAATCCTGGCTGCTTTATCACTTCTGTCAAACGTATCAGGAATACGTTTCTCAACCGGATCGGTTTATTAGCATTTATCTTTCGCTTCAGAATTCCGACTGTCATGGGGACGAGGGATTTTATCATAAGGTTGGGCGACTGTTGTGGAATCATCCCCAAGTGCAGCATCAACATGGGTTAATGGAGGCGCTGAGAGTTCCCCAGTTCAACCGCTTGGCATTTAGTAGCGCCATGGGACATTGGAAACGACAAGGCGTGTTAGCGGTACTCTGTTTGGATGACTTTGAAGTATTAATCCGCCATTATCGGGAATTTGATGATGGATTCTTTGATAACCTGCGATCGCTTGTTGATAGTGGTGCGTTAATGGTAGTGGTAGCGTCTCCCCGGAAATTGGAATTTTATCAGCATCGATATCGTCTCACCTCGCCGTTTTTTAATTTGAGTCAGGTGTTGGCGTTGGGGGAATTGCGGGAGGAGGAGGCGTGGGAATTAGTGCGTTTATCCGATAGTCAGGGTAAAGAGGGACAAGCGGCGTTGAGTCCCCCGGATCAGAAATTAGCAAAGCAGTTAGGGGGTACGCATCCCTTTTTATTGCAGTTAGCCGGGAGTTTACTATGGGAAGCGCGTCAGCAGGGACGAGATATAAACTGGGTTAAGGGGAGGTTTGAAGTAGAAGCAAGGCGTACTCCTGGGTATAGTTTTGAATTGCACCAATTACCGCTTCCGTTGCAGGTATTGGTTCGGTTTCCCTTAAATTTAGGGCGGATGGTGAGAGGGATTCGGGGGACGGTGGACGAAATTGGTAATTTGATGGTGGGGACGGTTATTTTAATTGGGGTTATTTTAGGTGTTGTTGTGTTATTGAGGTAAGACAGGGCGGGTTTTGTTTTTTTGTTATCGGTGAATAGCTGACTTGAGTCCCTAAACCCGCCCCTACAGAGTCCCTAAACCCTTCCCCTACATGGGCTAAACCTGCCCTTACTAACGAATGTATAAAGACGTTTCGCTGGAATGTCTCTACATAACCGCTAACTTTTACCAATGCCAAAGCTAACTTTTACCAATGCCAAATTTGATCGTAATTACCAAATAACCCTGGCAAATCCTGACCCGCCACTTGAGTCACACCGTTAATCATTTTCCCTTCAGGAATCCCACGAGATTTGACATCATCTGCCACAATATAAACCGTAATTCCTTTCTCTATGGCCCCCTGCAAATCTTGATCCAGTTTAGGCGGCTGGGTTTGTGGCTTATTCCCAAACACCAATCCAGAGGCATCCTGTCCACTTACGGCATAATTCACCGCATTCCCTCTCAGCAAAATATCTAAATCCGCACCAGCACCTTTCATCGCTTGAGAAATCCACACTGATGGATCATCTTGTTCTTCAATCGTACAGCGATAAGCAGATTCAATGATTTGTAGCGCTTTCATCTTAATATCTCCAATCCTTCCTATTTCGTCGCAATAATTAACGTTCCATCCGACTCACTCGCCCATTTCCATAAATCACTAGGTTTACCACGACGACAACCATCAATCGCTTCATTTACCCCTCGCTCATCTACACAAAGCCCACAATTAATCCAATCTAATTGACACCCTTTAGCTTTGGCTTTTGCCTGTAATGCAGCAATCCAATCTTTAGTTAAGGGATGATCTTCTTCCTCCACACTTCTCCCATGAACCGCATTGGCGTGGGGTTTTTGATGAGCAAAGGCTAAAGAAACTGCCCCTTCGTAAGCAAAAACATTCACATTATACCCACGCTCAATTGCCTCATGAATCATCCGAAACGCCGTGGTTGTCCTTGCTTGTTCAAAAGGACTATCCATAATCGAAAAGGTTAAGGTTTTGGTACTCATTTTTTTACTTATCTTCCGTTACAGCCAAATCGTTTTTTGTCCTTCTGCCATGGCATCAACCACAGCCGCAATGCTAGCCACTTGCACACCATTGCCCAGTTCTGTCTCTGAGATACCGCGTTCTCTCAGGGAAAAATCATCTGCCAATACGTTGACAGCCTTGAGATTTGCTAAACCATTCGCTGCCGCTGCACGAGCCGCTAATACGCCATTTTCCACCAGAAACAAGGTGGTTTCATTTCCGGCATTAGCTAAATCTGATGCCAACTGATAATTTTGAGTCACTTGGGTTGAATCAAAGGAACTCCTTGATTCAATTAAAAAATACTTTGCCATTCTGTTTGGCTCTCCAACCGATTAGTCAAATCAAGCACTAATAATGCCAGGACTCCCAACTATAATACAGGTTTAATGTATTGGCAAGATTATTTTTAATTCACGGTTTTACGCATTTGTCAATATTTTAATTTTAAAAAATGTTTATTTTTGAATCGGTTATGTTCAATTATGTTTATTTTTGTGTAGAAGTGGTTATTCGTCATTAAACAGGGAACAGGGAACAGGGAACAGGATAAGGTAGCGTTATCGGTAAAACATCCCCTGCACCTGTGCACCTCAGCACCCCTGCACAATTAGATTAGATGGCGAAGACAGCGCCTACTACGAACCGCGCACGTTCTCTGGAAGGAAAAACGGCAAACCGTCCTGATGACAGCGTTTTGAGCCAGAAAAACAACCACAGAAATCAAAATGACGGGAACATAATCCCTGTCCCCAGGGTTCTAAGGTGTTCAGTGTTCAGGGATAATTCCTGGCAATTGATGGAGTGGTGTAGAGACGTAGTATGCTACGTCCGTGCATTCTCACCTACAGAGCAGACTTATCGTGCCGCAATGAGCCGCATCATGTTATCTTGCTCAATTAGCGATCGCGCTTTGCTCATGCTCCCAAAACGATGCCCAGATTGTAAAGACTTGCAAACGATGAAACCAATGAATCCTTGGCAGAAGCAATCCCTAGCCATACTCACCGTCGGTGTGATGGCGATGGGTAACGTCATGACTCCCAGCATCGCCAGGGCGACAACGGCGGCTAATTTAACCAAAAGCGCCGATTCAATTGAAATTTTTGTGCCGCCTCCAGAACGTCAAACAAGTGGCGTTTGTCCCGATTTGTTGGGACTGTATATCGACTCAATCATTAATCGTCCCAATTTAGCGGGGGGCAAATGGGGAATTGTCGTGGAATCCTTATCGAATCCTGCGATTTCCTACAGCCACAACGCCAATCAATTTCTCATCCCAGCTTCTAATAACAAACTCTTTACCACCGCCGCCGCTTTACAACGGCTGGATTCGCAAGCCTTAATTCAATCAAAGTCGTTAGATGAATGGGTGACAGTCACCAACCAAAGAAGCAGTAACAGCTATGCGGATAGCCTACTGCGTTACATTGGTGGACCCTCTGCTGTGAAGCAGACGTTAGCACCTTTAGGTGTTGACCCCAATAGTTTTCGACAGGTTGATGGCTCAGGTTTATCCCGGCAGAATGTAGCCACGCCGCAAGCATTAATCGCGACATTAAAAGCGATGATGTATGCCAAGGGGAATGATTTATTTTATCGTTCTTTACCCGTTGCCGGGGTAAATGGAACTCTGAGAAATCGCTTACGGTTACCTGAAACTCAAGGCAGAATTCGGGCAAAAACGGGAACATTACGAGGAGTAAGAAGTCTGTCTGGGTATTTAGAACATCCCTATTATGGGACGATTTTGTTTAGCATTATGGTGAATCAACCGTCTCAATCAGGACAGGTATTAGTGGGGGCGATTGATGAAATTACTTTGCGTTTGGCTCAGTTAACGCCTTGTCAGTAATCTTTGCTGTCAGTAGCCGGACGAAAATTAAGGTTAACGGTTGAGATTGAGATTAGGAAACAGAGAACGCAGAGGTTAACGCTTCAGTGGCACAGAGGTTTTAGCCCGGTGTGATATTTTGTGCCAGCAGCTTGTAGGGGCGCAAGGCTTGCCATCAGTGTCAACTTAAGGTGAGAACTAATACAGGGGGAGCGTTTCAACCACAAACCCAAAACCCATCTCCCATCAAGGGAGAAGGGGAATCAGCACGATTAATGATATAGCAACCGCCATGGCTGTTAGGACACATCATTTATGTAGAGACGTTGCATGCAACGTCTCTACAATGGTGCCGAACGTCCTAATCGATATGTCTATTGCTATAAAACCTAGACTCCGCACTTCAATTTGAAGTACAAAAAACTACATGGCTGATACAGGCAAAAAGTCCGAAAAATTAAACCTTTGAATATCTTCTAAAGAAACAGTAATTTTTTTGGGGACTCTTGAGGGTTTTTTTGAGCAG
>NZ_JAVJNP010000146.1:0-13372 GCF_040217205.1 Coleofasciculus sp. A1-SPW-01
TAACCCCTTCTCCCGACCCCCCTCGTTCCCCCCTACCCCCCTCGTTCCCCCCTACAAGAGGGGGGAGGACAGAGGATGCTTCGCTTTTTTGGCAGGGGGGATGACAGAGGATACTTCGTTTTTGTTGCACGGGAGAAGGGGAACCGGATCTCTTGCTCCCCTCTTGCTCCCCTCTCCCAAGCTTGGGAGAGGGGCTGGGGGTGAGGGCTGGCGTGGGAGAGGGGCTGGGGACGAGGGGTTGAGCTTAAGTTGACACGAATGGTCACAGAAGCGCCCCGACTCTAATCCCTGTTTTGTTCGCCATCCTCTAAAGACGTTTCTTGAGGTTGGCTCACGGACTGTTGATCCGGAGTCACGGAGTCTTCCAAGACATATTCTTTTACCACATTGTCTTGCTCTAAGTCAATCGATTCCTCAGACAAATCATCATAAACATCGTCCAACTCTGGGGATGGTGGTGGCGTCGTTTTCTCCAAGTCACTCACCAAGGGATCAGGTTCGCGAGAGTCTCGGTCAGTTGGAGAAGTCTGTTGCCAATCTGGGAAGGTAACATCCTCTTGGGATAGGTCATGGAGGGCAAATTCTTCCCAATCTTCTGCCAACAACTCCTCTGACATGGGCAATGACTGGATTGAGTCTAAATCGAAATTTGGCGGTGAGACGGTGCGATCGCGAGACGGGGACGGCTGAGGGACAATATTCAGATGGTCTTCTGCTTCAAAGCTGTGTAGGTCTTCACTAAGCTGCTGGAGGGTACTTTGGTCTAGCCTAATCTCTTGACCGGAAAACTGTTGCGATTCATCCCTGACTAGCAAATCTTCATCGGGTGAGGCGGGAATATAGTGATCCTCAACTGAGGTAACGGGGGAATCAGTTTCTCCAGGGTGTTCCAAAAACCATTCTTCCTCACGAGTCGCCCCTATGGATGGGATATCGGCTACGGGGGGGGAATAACTTAACCCCATTTCATCGAGTAAATCGGTTAGGGCGGTAATTGTTTTAACGTCTTGAGACTCGCTGAACCTTTCCTGGTGAGGATAAGTGGCGGGTTCTGGCGTGGCGACTATCTCTGACTCAATCGGGGCGTCAGGTGTTGGCGTTTCAAATAATAAGGTTTCCCACGATAGTTGATCCTGATTGATGCCTTCAATCCAGGGTTCGGATACACTCGTTTCATCTGCCGGATCAGTGAATCCGTCAAATAGATAATCAGCAATCTCCACCGATTCAGTCTCACCGAAAGCCTGATCCGGGGATCGCTCATCTTGCCCTTCCGTTGTAGTGATTGATGTCGCTGAGGTATTCATATCTGTTACTTCGGCGGTATTGGCTGGAGGAGGGGTATTAGAGTCGGGGACAGCGTCTGTGCCAAATAGGGTATTATACAACTCATCAATTTCATGGTGGCGGTTCTCGACTTCAGTTTGATCGGCAACCTCGGGTTCTACGGGTTGCGTGTCATCCGCCTGAGAGATTGGGGATGATGATGGTGTGGATTCCGGGGTACTATCGATGCCTAAGAGGAAATCTAGGTCTTGAAATTCTGAATCCTTGTCTGAGATAGAGGTATCCATATCCCAGCCAATCAAGGCGTCTAGGGGGTTGCCTCCTAAATTTTCTGTATCGAGTTCTTCCGTCCATTGCTGATCGGCAATTTTAGACGGCAGTTGAGCCTGGATTGGTGGGGATGGGGTTAAGGCGTTGGCAGATAGAGTCACATTGAATTCAGGCTGAGACACTGGATCGATGCCCACAAAAATGCCCTCTTGTTTTGACGTCGATGACGTTGAATCAGGTACTGACTGGGATAATTCTGTCACCTCTGACCAAGGTTGAGACGATTGCACCAAGGTTGAGGTTTCTCGTCCCAATAGCTGGGCGAGGCGATTGACCAGGGCTGTAAATAATAGCTCTCCTTGATTGCTCAAGCGATGCATTTTGTCAAGTCCTTGAGACAAAGATTGCTGATACCCATGCAGATCCCGATCAAGTGCATCAAAGAGTGACCGTTGGTTGGCATCGAGATTGAGCAACATGCGATCGCTCTCTCGTTGCAGTTGCCGCAGTTGCTCTAAGCGTTCTTGTGGCAACATTATCCCAGAGGCAGGTTGTCCGGGTGATCCCGATGTTGATGAAGCGTTGAGCAGTTGGGCTTCTAAATTCAGTAAGATTTGAGCCAGTTGCTGGGTCAGGCGTTCGGTTGACTGGTGAATTAAATCCTGAGCAAATTCTGGGAGAGGTTGTTCTTGTCCCCCCCCTTTAGCGGTAACAGTATTTTGCAATTGCTGTTTTTTCTGCTCAAGGTGCTGAATTTCTTGAGTCAAGGACTCTCGCTGTTGACGTAATGCTGACAATTCAGTCTGCAAGGGTTCTGTAACCTGTTGGCGGATACTCTCCATTTCTTGAGCAACCGCCTGCACAATCGGTGTAATGGCTGATTCGGGTGATGGTGACATTGCCATTTCGTCTGACTGCATCGACAGCAGATAGCGACGCACCTGTTCTAGGATTTCGCGATCGCGGGCTAAATCGTTGGGTTTAGACCAAGGGAAACGGGAGCCAAACTTGGCAAGGAGACTGTCAATATCAGCAATCAGCGATTGGATTTTCTTCTGTTTAGTCACGGTGGAACGCCTGACAACTTATGTTCACGCTTCGCAGGAGTTATTGCGATCGCCTGCTTTTATTATGTAGGAACTTGAACGCTTGCCGTTAACCCAGTCTGAAAACGTATTCTGGCTAACCGAGGTCCTCTCAAGTCCTGATTACAGGCATCTAAGTTGTTAAATCTCCCTCAATATGCAGCATAATAGCTGTGTACCAATCTCCGGCTGATTAGTTTGAATTTCCAATAGGATTAGAATTAAAGGCACTTCGAGGGAGTATAGCGCCGTTCATCGATCAGGACATAAGTCCCTTGTATCTGCCATTATGGCTGGTCTGGATGGGGTGATGAGGGGCGATTGTACCACAACGACTCAATTTTGTGTCTGTTGTGGAACAGGAAGGGACTTGCTTAAGTTTTTGAGGATAACAAATCGCCGTACTTGTCCACGGCGTATACAATGTGGTTTGGCTTCATGGATGATCGATACAGCTCACACGAAATGAACTCTAATGTTAATGAGTTGATTCGCACTGCTCCTTTATTTTCTGGCTTACCAGAAGCCAGTGTGAATCAAGCGACTTCTCATGTTGTTACTCGCAGCCACCCCAAGGATCGAGTTATTTTGCTGGAGAATGACTGGGGTGGCTCAGTTTACTTCATTTTGGAGGGCTGGGCAAAAATTCGTACCTATAACCTGGAAGGGAAAGAGGTGACCCTCAACATTTTAGGGAAGGGGGAAATTTTTGGCGAAATGGCGGCGCTGGATGAGGTGCCTCGTTCTACCGATGTGATTACCTTAACGCCCACGACGATTGGCAGTATACCTGCCCAGGATTTTATCCAGCTTATTCATGATGAACCTTTAGCCGGGGTTCGTTTGTCTCAGCTTATGGCAAAGCGCTTGCGCCAAGTTAATCGCCGTCTCCGCCTGAGAGAGTCGGATAGTACCTCGCGAGTGGCAGACACGCTCCTGTTTTTGGCAGAGGGTCAGGGTAAACTTAAACAGCAAGGTACGGAGATTCCCAACTTACCCCATCGCGAGTTAAGCAGTTTGAGTGGATTGGCGCGGGAGACAGTGACGCGAGTTTTGACGAAGCTAGAAAAAAAAGGCTTGATTAAGCGAGAACACGATATTATGTTTATCCCGGATCTGGCGGCATTAGAACGCATTATTGCTTAGAAGTGTTATTTGTCTTATGTCCTTTGTCATTGGTAAGGTTTGAGGCAGATTTAGCTACGTAAGGGGATCAGGCGATCATGTCGAGGTGAAAGGGGCGTTAAAGTGGAGGTTGATCAAGCGTTGATAAAAGCTGAATGAGCGATTCTTTTGAGGATGCCCAAGTGCCTCGCCCTAATCCCGATCAGAATACTGAATCCTCCTCGAAGGACTCAGAAAATGTCAATGACGAATGGGATTTGGTGGAGGAACTAGAGCCAGAGACGGAACCATCAACCAATACTAGACCTGAAAGGCTAATCCCTAATCAGGACAGAAATTCGGCGAGTCAACAATCTCAGGCACAACAGCGACAATTCAATACCACTGTCGTCATGGTGGAAACGGCGTTCCTCGCCAGTACAGCGAGTTTGATTTGGCTAATTAATTATTATTTTCCCCTCGGTCCAGTCTTGAAGATGTTTTTCCCGGTGCCAATCGCCTTGGTGTATATGCGTCGGGGAAATCGAGCCTCTTGGATGGCGGCACTGGTTTCAGGGTTATTGCTGTCGGTGCTACAAGGACCAACCCGCAGTATCCTGTTTTTGATTCCCTACGGTTTGATGGGCGTTCAGTTGGGCGCCTTGTGGAAACGTCAAGCCAATTGGTTATTTTCCATTGGGATTGGTACGCTACTGGGAACTTTGGGATTCTTTTTTCGCTTTTGGCTGCTCTCAATTCTTTTGAGTGAGGATCTGTGGGTTTATGTGATGACTCAAATTACCGAATTAGTGGAATGGGGGTTTGTCAAGCTGGGGTTACTCGCTCAACCCAGTTTAATGTTAATTCAGGTGGTGGCAATTGTGGCAATTGTGATCAATAACGCCATTTATTTATTTGTGGTTCATCTGGTGGCGTTACTCATCTTTGATCGCCTGAAAAATCCTATTCCTCGTCCGCCTCAGTGGGTACAAGTTTTGCTGGATTATTAATTTTTGTAAACACGCCTCAAACCCTTACATAAGAAGAATGACGTAGCTTTCTTCTCAAGGGAGCGAGTATGACGAATGACGCTCCCTACCATAAACTTTAATGAAAATCCGACTAATTATCTGTCAATATTGCTACAACAGGGTTGGCTCCCCTGTTGATACGTTGGTAATTCGCGAAGATAACAGATTACAGTAGGTTACAGGTCACTTGATATGTCTTTATTGTTTATCATTCCCTTGGGGATTTTCCTCGTCACTGCGTATCTTTTTAAACAATTGGCTAATGAAATGGCTTATCTTGCCGCTGCCATTGCTTTAGTTAGCTTAGTTGTAACGTTATGTTTAGCCCCCTGGCAAATTCAATTATTGCTGCTAATCTTAGTCATTTTTAGCAATCATAGACGCAGTTCTTCATCGTCTCAGCCCGTCACAGAGTCGTCATTGGCGGATGAGGATAACGTTAAGCTGGTTTATCGAGGCGTTAACTATGACCTAAGCCCTGCCCAGGTTGAGGTAACGGAAGATGAGGTGATCGGAAAATATCGGGGTCAGGCTTTGAGAGTTCACCATTTGGTGAAACCTCCAGCTACGTCAACTCTCTTACCCTTGAAATATCGAGGGGTTAACGTTAGCGATCACCTTCAACCGCAAGGAGGCTCTCGCCATAATCTTTGATTTGGCGGTGAGAGGAATCGTTGTAAAGTTGAGTACTTCCAACCTAGTTTATTCGATTTGGTACAGGGCTACTAAAAGCCTACTCCATAGTCGGTACTCCGACTTGGTGTAGGTAGTTTACACAAAACAGTAACAGGATAAGATAGATTAACGGTGAGGCTCCTGCGGGATTAGCTGAAGTGACGAGTCGTTGATAAGGAGAAACTATGCGGATTGCTCATAATATCACAGAAGTAATTGGTCACACTCCCCTAATTCAGCTCAACCGGATTCCTCAAGCCGAGGGATGTGTAGGACGAATTGTGGTGAAACTGGAGGGAATGAACCCTGCCGCTTCTGTGAAAGATCGCATCGGTATGAGTATGATTCAGGCAGCAGAAGAAGCGGGTCAGATTCATCCTGGAAAAACGGTGTTAGTGGAACCGACATCGGGGAATACAGGTATTGCCCTAGCGATGGTAGCCGCCGCTAAAGGATATCAGCTAATCTTGACGATGCCCGATACGATGAGCATGGAACGGCGATCTATGCTGAAAGCGTATGGAGCCAAACTAGAGCTGACACCCGGAAGCGAGGGAATGAAAGGAGCAATTCGCCGAGCCAACGAAATTACCGAAAGCACTCCTGAAGCCTTTATGCTGCAACAGTTCCAAAATCCAGCCAATCCCAAAATTCATCGGGAGACGACGGCTGAAGAAATTTGGGCAGATACTGAGGGTCAGGTCGATATTCTTATTTCTGGTGTTGGCACTGGTGGTACGATTACGGGTATTGCCGAAGTCCTCAAGCAACGTAAACCCGATTTTACCGCGATCGCCGTTGAACCGACCAGTAGTCCAGTTCTCTCTGGCGGGCAAGCTGGACCCCATAAGATTCAAGGAATTGGTGCTGGCTTCGTCCCTCAAGTTTTGCGTACAGACCTGATTGATGAAGTGGTTCAAGTCAGTGATGAAGATGCCATCGCTTTTGGTCGCCGTTTGGCACGAGAGGAAGGGTTATTATCTGGAATCTCCTCCGGTGCCGCTTTATGTGCCGCGATTCAGGTGGCGAAACGTCCAGAAAATGCGGGTAAGTTAATTGTTATGGTACAGCCCAGTTTTGGCGAACGCTATTTGAGTACACCTTTATTTCGAGAACTGGATCAATCCGAAACACCTGTCCTAGTTTAATGGTTATTGGTCATTTGTCCTTTGTCATTCGTCCTTTGTAATTGATCCGCATCTATACCCAGTTTGTTCAAGGAAATCAATGGTTGCAGCAGTATAGGGGACAACCTCCCCTACTCGCTTGTATTTTAGGATTTACGGCAACAGGGTTGATCCCCGGCATTTCTGCGGCTGGGGCAACTCCAGAGGATCGGAAGTATACTGCGATCGCGGATGCTGAATTCTTAGTTAATGGTTTTACCCCTAGTCCTAAGTATCCTTTACCTCCCTTGGATGCTGGGGCGTCGCCTGTCCTGATTTCTCGTGCTGTCGTCGAGGCTTGTCACCTTCCGGTTTATCTATTCAATGCGGGTTTACCTCAACCGCCAGCCGTCCCAGCTATAGATTTAGGAGGTTTACCCGCTAACTGTTTAACTACCGGAAAAGCCTTGCCCATCAATACTGTAAAACAGCTATTTGAGCAAGGCTTAATTTGGGGTCAAAAGCTGGCAACTCTGACCCCAAGCGGATATGTAATGATTGCTGAATGCGTCGTTGGCGGAACCACAACGGCTTTGAGTGTGCTGACAGGGTTGGGTATTGCCGCCATGGGTAAAGTCAATAGCAGCCATCCTCACTGTAATCATCGCCAAAAAGCAGAAATCGTTCGGATGGGACTACAACAGGCAGACTGGGAAGAGAAACTGGCAGAATTCATTGATCCCTTCGAGTTAGTCGCCGCCGTAGGTGATCCCATGCAAATTACAGCCGCCGGAATGGTGATTGGGGCAAGTCAAAGTGTTGGTGTTTTGTTAGCTGGAGGGACGCAAATGCTAGCAGTTTATGCACTAGCACGGGCGTTGGCGCTTCTTCAAGAAGCAGGGGAAGCTGGGGGAGCTGGGGGAGCTGGGGAAGCTGGGGAAGCTGGGGAAGCTGGGGAAGCTGGGGAAGCAAGGAGAGCAAGGAGAGCAAAAATTAGAGCTTATCGTCGTAGTTTTGATTCCTTACCATGGCAACCTAAGCAGGTGGTTGTCGGTACAACTCGCTGGGTGGCAGATGATCCCACGGGTGATACTGTGGGATTAGCACGAGCTATCGGCAGTGTTCCTCTTTTGGCAACCGACTTAAGTTTTGCCCAGTCAAGTTATCCGCAGCTACGGGCTTACGAACAAGGATATGTCAAGGAAGGTGTCGGTGCGGGAGGATGTGCGATCGCATCTCATCTTTACCAAGGATGGAACACGACTCAATTACTGCAAGCCATTGAAGCACTTCTAGCTCAACACCATTAATTCAAGGAGAACCAGGTTCACGAGTGAATGCGGCGGGCGAGAAGCTGTTCTTCTAAAGCCGCAATGCGATTGTAAGCGGCGGTTAGTTGGGCAGTGAGGCGTTGCACTTGCACATCAGCAGACAGGGAATTCTCTGAATTATGATTTCCGTTGTGATTCGTATGAAATTGAGCAACTTCACCCTTATCCTCGATTAGGATATCTTTATGTTCCATCCCAGAGTCCAGCAGTTGGGGATTCGCATAGACGGGGATGTCATTAACCTTTGCGGTTGATGCCTGTAGCTCAGAGTCTACAGTTGACATCGGTTGGACTTGAGGGAGACACTGGGATACCTTGTTGTTGAGTTGCTCAATACTTTGGTATATGGCATCAACTTTATAATTTAGGGC
Source organism: Coleofasciculus sp. A1-SPW-01 (assembly GCF_040217205.1). Lineage (NCBI taxonomy): Bacteria > Bacillati > Cyanobacteriota > Cyanophyceae > Coleofasciculales > Coleofasciculaceae > Coleofasciculus > Coleofasciculus sp. A1-SPW-01. The sequence goes on from NZ_JAVJNP010000146.1 coordinate 8,261, forward strand.
GTTGATTTGTTGTTGAACTGTATCCATCTGATTACCAATTTCCATAGCGAGTTCTATTTCATGCTAGTCAATTTACACTCAAAAGCTACCTTCCTGCGGATTCATTTAACTATTTGAGACAATTCATATCCCTATATCCTGCTGATTGTTCACAGCGCACAAGTTTCAACCATTAAGTCAACCCTCAAAATGATTTATCTTGGGCTTTAATCACCTTTTTTCCTAGGTTTTCGCTTTGTCTTCCTTACAATGTCGCCGATCTAACTATTTAATATTTTATTTACAATTGTGCCTTCAACTCAGTCCTAACTCTGGATAAGTTCCCAGATTGACTCAACGAGTTACGGAACACTGGTCACTTGTATAGCAGATGGATTCTTTGGCTGTCAGTCTCACAGAACACCAAAATTGTGTTAGTTTGTTGGGAGCAAGCGTATACAACGTAGTATTTTTACTCAATTCACCAGATTTTTGGGATGAAACGACGCTCCTTTCTCATGGGCGCTAGCGCCCTAGCACTGGGGCAATTGGCGTCTGGGTGTGGCAATAGACAGTCAACGGCTTTAAATGTAGGACTGTTGCAAAATTCAATTCCGGTTCAGTTATTGGCTGAATTTCGCCGAACCCTGGAGTCACCCGTGAGGCTCAAGTTTGACCCACAAGCCCAGCTTAAGGATATATACCAGAACCTTCGGGTGTGGAAACGACAATCAGAAAACCCAGAATCCTCGCCTGGGTTTTCCCTTCCTCTGATTAGTCGCAAACCTCCCGCGATCGCTAATTTGGTCACACTAGGAGATTATTGGTTAGAATCTGCTATCGGTGAGCAACTGATTCAACCGCTAGAGCTGTCAACATTACCAGGATGGCAACAGTTACCCCCGCGTTGGCAAGGGATTGTCAGACGTAATCGCCAAGGACAACTTGACGAATCGGGATTAATCTGGGGCGCACCCTATCGCTGGGGGACAGTAGTAATTGCCTATCGCCGGGATAAGTTTGAGGAATTAGGGTGGACACCGACAGATTGGAGTGACTTATGGCGTCCAGAATTACGCGATCGCATTTCGTTACTTGATAGTCCGCGAGAGGTGATTGGGTTGACCTTGAAGAAATTAGGGTTTTCCTATGATACCGCCAACTTGAGTCAAGTCCCCAATCTGAAAACTGAACTCTTAGACCTGCATAAACAGGTTAAACTCTACAGTTCAGATCACTATCTAGAACCCTTAGTGTTAGGCGATACCTGGTTAGCCGTGGGTTGGTCTACCGATATCCTATCCCTGCGCGGACGCGATCGCCAAATTCAAGCTGTCATTCCTCGTTCAGGAACCTCTCTTTGGGCAGATGTGTGGGTACAACCTGCTGTGCAAAAGACGGCTGCTGAATCGCCAGAACCAGAAACGTCCCAATCATTAACTCAGCAATGGATTGATTTTTGCTGGCGACAACAATCCGCGATCGACATTTCTTTATTAAGTCATGCAGCTTCACCGATACTGGTAACCCTGAATCCGGCTACGTTACCCGACTCACTGCGACAGAGTGAGATCCTCTTACCAGAACCCTCTATACTCGAAGACAGTGAATTTCTATATCCCTTACCCCAAGAAGCGATTGAGCAGTACCTAGAACTGTGGCAAGAAATTCGCACAATGCAATTTGTTTAGACTTAAGTGGGGAGGGCGGGTTTTGTTGTTCATTGATTGGTGAGGAGGGCGGGTTTTGTTGTTCCGTTAGTGGTGACTAGCTAACTTTAGTCCCTAAACCCGCCCCTACAATTGTCCCTAAACCCGCCCCTACAATTGTCCCTAAACCCGCCCCTACATCTAATTTTTCTGCCCTAAATGCCTTGGCAAATAAATTATGCAAATTTATTGTTTTTGTCCAAAGTCCAATCAATTTAGAATCCCAGTTTCTGGTAATGACGCTTGAGCAGGCGTTGAGCTGCATCTGATGAAATATTCACGGGTTCAAAGGCTTTCGTGTCGAATCGGCTTGTGCTAATCGTCATCAATTGCCAATTGCCTTGCTCATGCTGGAGAATGGCATCTCCACCAAGCTCTTCCATCGCCCACGTTACAATCGCATAAGGTTCATCAATAGTGATTTCTATAAACCGAACATTGTCGTGCCATTTATCCCAGTCATCTAGCAGCTTTTTTTCTAACTTATCTTGGCTTTGGTTAATCGTGATTTGCTGATGATCGGTAAAAAACGGGGCTTTAACTAACAAGACCGTTAGCAAATTTAAGTGAATATTTAAATGATATATCATCGCCCCCAAACGACGAATCGCATAGGCTAAATTTTCATCAACATTCTTTAGATCACTCGGATTATTGCTGTGTTGCAGTTTCTGGCGACGTTCCAGGGAATGATTATAATCTTCAACTAAACCGAATATGCTCGTTGTCTTGCTGTCAAGCATGTAGAGAACATACTCATCTACCAATAAATGTTGAGGCGGGATTTTATAAATAATTTTTTTTAATTGTTCTACATTGATTGGTTCAACCTGACTCTTCTCAAATGCTTGAATGTTGGGATGATCGAGTAAGCTCAGTTCATGGCGAATGACTTGATCCGCTTTACGAAGCTTCAAAAAAATCGTATCGACTTCAACCGCTAGGGAAGATAGTAATACTTTCTCTTCCTCTCTTTTAAGTTCTTTGTTGTTCAAACACATTTGAGTTGCATTAAGAATGATTGAGCAAAAACAGTGACATTAAAACTGCTATTGCCTGTCGGCTTGGTTAGGATTAGGATCACGTCTAAGACCCTAAGTCGGTAGAAGGACTTTGACTGGTGTTTTACCTTTGATTAGCAACCCTGATGTTCTGATTGAGTAACCTTGCCTGCTTTCTCTTTGGCGAGATATTCGCGTTACCCAATTTTTGTAGACTGGTAAGTCTGTAATACGTAATGTATGACGTGTAAGACACTGTGTACATTCTAATTCCTATTGGCTGACATCAGCAAGTCGGTTTAGCCAACTTTATCAAGATTTCATTCCCGCAAACAAAACTGGGATCAACGGCGATCGCAAGCCGATAGGCTGCATTTGGAACCCAAATTCTATTACAATCTGTAAAGAAAACTGAAAAGGAAGGGCTACGATGCGCGTTGCGATCGTTGGGGCAGGACTTGCCGGAATGGCGACGGCTGTAGAATTAGTCGATGCCGGACATGAAGTCGAAATCTTTGAATCCCGTCCATTCGTGGGCGGCAAAGTTGGCAGTTGGGTAGACGCCGAGGGCAATCACATTGAGATGGGGTTGCACGTCTTTTTTGGCTGCTACTACAACTTGTTTGACTTGATGCAGAAGGTAGGGGCATTGGAGAACCTACGTCTCAAGGAACATACCCATACCTTTATTAATCGGGGTGGGCGCACGGGGGAGCTAGACTTTCGCTTTATCACCGGAGCGCCGTTTAATGGACTCAAAGCCTTTTTCACCACCTCCCAGCTATCACCCCAGGATAAGCTACAAAACGCGATCGCACTCGGAACCAGTCCCCTAGTACGCGGCTTGATCGACTTTGATGGGGCAATGCAAACCATTCGCGACTTGGATAAAGTTAGCTTTGCTGACTGGTTCCGCCAGCATGGGGGGTCTAACGGCAGCTTAAAGCGGATGTGGAATCCCATCGCCTACGCCCTCGGGTTTATCGATACAGAGAATATCTCTGCCCGTTGCATGTTGACAATCTTCCAGTTCTTTGCTGCGAAAACAGAAGCCTCTGTTCTCAGGATGCTGGAAGGTTCGCCTAATGAATACTTACATCAACCGATTATCAATTACCTAGAAGCGCGAGGGGCAAAAATTTACACCCGGCGACGGGTGAGAGAAATCCTCTACACCGAGACAGGAGACTCAGCTAACGTGACAGGTTTAGTCATCGCCCAAGGTGAAAGCGAAGAAACTATTACCGCCGATGCTTACGTTTGCGCCGCTGATGTGCCAGGAGTGCAGCGTTTATTGCCAGAATCATGGCGCAAATGGTCAGAGTTTGACAATCTCTATAAGCTAGACACCGTACCTGTAGCCACCGTACAACTGCGGTTTGATGGCTGGGTGACAGAACTCCATGATCCTCAAAAACGGAAGCAACTGGCACAAGCGACGGGGATGGATAATCTCCTCTATACTCCGGATGCGGATTTTTCCTGCTTTGCTGACTTAGCCTTAACCAGTCCCAGTGACTATTACAAAGAAGGACAAGGGTCACTGTTGCAATTAGTGCTAACGCCCGGTGATCCATTTATCCGACAAAATAATGAATCCATCGCCCACCATGTCCTCCAGCAAGTCCACGAACTCTTCCCCTCTTCGCGAGAATTGAACATGACCTGGTACAGTGTGGTTAAATTAGCTCAATCGCTTTACCGAGAAGCTCCGGGCATGGACCCCTATCGCCCTAACCAAAAAACCTCAGTGAGCAACTTCTTCTTGGCAGGTAGCTACACTCAACAAGATTACATCGATAGTATGGAAGGCGCGACCCTATCCGGGCGGCGTGCGGCTAAAGCGATTCTCGAACATGCACAAACACCTGTAGAACCAACTCTCGTTACCACGAGTTAAAAGTTATCTGAGAACCGGGGAAGTTCCGGATGTAGGGGCGGGTTTTACTGATAACGTTCTAGAAGCAACCGATAACGTGACTAAACCCGCCCTTGCAGGGGAAGCAGGGGGAGAGAAACTACTATTATGATCTACAACTTGCTTTCAACAACCCCAACCTACTTCGTTGAGGTTGGGGATTGCCGGACAAACGGCAATTTAAACCGTTGAATACCGCATTGAGTCTCGGTTTGGCACAGACACCCGGATACTTCCCTAGTCCGGATCAAATCTAAAGCCTTTTGTCGGGCTGTTGTTAGACAAGACATCTTAACCGAGATGGCGGGAAGGGACTACATTTCGACTTATCTCGACTTCGCTCGATACAAGTCGCTCAATGTAAACACTTTCACTCGTGAGGATTATCTCCATGCTACGAGTACCAGTTCTATCAAAGAGAAGATTCAATAACCGTAAACAGGGTAAACTACCTCCCTCTATTCGAGCCAACAGGCAGTTGGAGTTACGAGTAGTCAAAGAACTG
>NZ_JAVJNP010000149.1:0-24623 GCF_040217205.1 Coleofasciculus sp. A1-SPW-01
GCATTTAAACCTTAATGTCAATAATGGCGAAAGCCTTGTAGTGCGTTTAGCGAAGCCATGCCGCAGGCTTTAGCGAAGCCATGCCGCAGGCTTTGCATCTTGCTCGCTACTAATACCCAATTTAAATGCATGACAGCTTAGACAACCCGATTAGTAGAGACGTTGCATGCAACGTCTCTACTAATCGGGTCGCCCTATTGTTTTAAACGCTACCAACCATAGGTTTTTCTGGCAAGGATTGACGTAAACGATCGCCATATAAGGCTAACGCATTCCCCGCCAACAGCAGTCCCAGATGTTCTCGGTCATAATCGGCAACGGTTGCAGCATCTTTGACACAGCCGTGCAGTACACCATCCCAATGACCATAATCCCCAGAGAAGCAGGTTAAATGCTTGCCAATTTCACCCATCGCCACAGGTAAATAGGCTGGACCTGGATCATCGGATTCAAAGGAGGTAAAGATTTGACCCCGTTCAAAATACTCGAAGGGATCACGGTGACGCAGGTCATAATGTTCATACAAACTAGCATCCTCAATCTTGCTCGGATCATGGGCTGCATTCCACAATAAATCAAACAGGTTTTTCGCCTGAGAGATAATATTGACATTATCCCGTCCACCTTTTTCCTGAATCATCAACTTGGTGAATTCCATTAAAGACGGGCGATAGGGATGTTTCGGGTCAAAGTCACGAATCCGCTTTTCCCAATGTTCGTGGAATGCATGGGCTAAATCCGGTAGCCAACCACAACCGCCTTCTAAGAAGCCAACGCGCAGGGTGGGGAATTGTTCAAACGCCCCATCAAATACCATCCGGGCTAATGCCAATTGTTGCTGGTTGCGCTGAACAAAAATGTGGTTGAGGACAAAGGTTTCTAAATGATCCGCGATTCCACCAACCATGTAGGAACCGGGTCCACCGTGAATCGCTAAGCCAATATCCAAGTCTACCGCCGCTTGTAAAATCGGACGGAAGTCAGGATGGCTAATTGCCTTACAGGTGCGAATTTCGGGGAATGCATCGGGGGCTTTGGGATGGGGAATCGGCATATTGGGCGCAACGGCGACGCTAATCATCCCCAGTTCGTTGACGCAGCGATGCATTTCCTTAACCGCTTCATCTACATCCTGAAGACAAATAACCCCAATGGGTTTGAGGCGATTATCGTAGCCCCGGCAATCATCTGCCATGTAATTGTTGTAGGCGCGGCAGAGTGCGATCGCAAAGTCTTTATCTAAAATACTGGAAAAGATGAGATTCAGTGTGCCAAAGATAACATGGACATCAATCCCCTCTTGATCCATGTGTTCAATCCGTACCCGATTGAACATCGCCCCTAACGTGGTATCGGGATGCAGATTCCGAAAACCACCCTTCCCTAACCCCTGAGGTTGGGGAAACATCCGCAAAAAGTCATTTTTCCCGGTTTCTGGATTGAAGTCTACAATCTTTGCCCGTTGGTCACCGAGACTATCAATCACTAAACCGACGCGCTCGCGATACTCTGGTTCTAGATAATCCCGCATAATCATCGGATTCTCTAGCTTATGAGCATCCGCATCGATCACTGGCAAGTCTTGATACATTCTCACTCCTCAACTTGTTGATGAAGGCGTGAAGTACCCCAACTTGCTTCGCTGAAGTTGGGGCTTCCAACTAGCAAGCAAGGACGGTCTTATTCGTCTTCGGGATTTCCCGTTTCATCCGCCGACGCCTCCAAAAGTTACCTTTTATTGGTCTTACTCAGCGTCCACAGGCAGCCGTCCGCCTTCCGCAGACAGTAATATTATTGTTAGCCCGCTTGGTTAGAGCGGTTTATGGTTAGAATTCTAACCGGATAATGGCTCGCCTGGGTAGAAGGCAAAAATGCCCAAGGGATTTGGTATTACCCATCTCCCCCATCTCCCAGACGTAGCATGCTACGTCTCTACACTATGCCCAATCACCCCTTCCTGGCGGGGCGCAAGCCAAACCAGTTCTCGAATGACCAAGACAGGGATGCCAGGATAGTGATACCGGGATACTTGCGAAACGCGGGTTCATTCTTCTCAAAGAACGCATGTCCCCCCAAAGCAAAGACTTGGGTAAGGATGACGCAAATCAAGGTCAACCGCCAATCATAGAATAGTAGGATAACGGCTGCGATCGCGAGTAGGTTGGTGAGGTGGTGCAGCCTCTGATTGATCGGATGCCGATGAGAGGCGATGAAATGGGCTTTGGCTTCTTGAAAGTTGTTCAATGACACTCTCCTACAATGACACTCAACTCAGTAAGCTTAAACCATTCTAATGGCTTGGTACAGCTAATTTAATGGATGAGAACCGTAGGGGCGCACCGACGTGCGCCCGTTTCCCGCAATGTGCGCCCGATTTAACCCTCCATCCCTACCTACTTATTCTTCATTTTTAATCGGAGCCGGAAGTAGAATCCCTTCCGAGCGCAACGTATCCATAAACATCTTCCGTAGAGTGCGCTGGATTTGAAGATGCTTTCCTGGTTTTGCCTTCGTCAATGTCTTTAGCAACAAGTTAGACTCTCCAAGACTTTCTACACCATCGATTTGTGTGGGTTCGAGGACATCGGGATCATTGGCGTTTAACTCCTGTCCGACTTCCTCAACAACTTGATAAACTTGGGCTAAGTTAGCATGATAAGGAATGCAAACTTCCACGACAGCAAAAATGTATTCTTTGGAGTAGTTAATCACTGAGCCAATCGCACCATTGCGAATAATCTGTAATTGACCATTAGGATGTCTGAGGCGGGTGGTTCTCAATTCAATTGCCTCCACCGTACCCTCGACAACTTTCTCTTCCACGTTCCCGGCTTCAATATAATCGCCCACTAAATAGTAGTGTTCAAACAGAATAAAGAAGCCACAAACCATATCGTTAACCAGTTCCTGGGCGCCAAACCCTACCGCTAGACCAATAATACCCGCACCGGCTAGGATGGGAGTTGGATCAATATCCAGAGTATACAGAATAGAAACCCCAACAGTGAAATAAATTGAGTATTGCAATATACTGCGAAACAGGGGAACTAGCGTTAAGCGTCTGCTTCGTTGCCTTTCGGTCAATTTTTTCTCTTTAAAGACTAATTCTTCAGCCAGTAAATAAACCACATCATAAAACACCCGACTCAAGAAAATCAGGGTAATAATTTTGATAACTCGCAGCCAAAAATCGGACAGGTTGGCGATGAATTCAATCTGTTGAGTTACCAGTGTAGCGATGCAGGCGTAGAGAACCAATTCCAAACACCGCTTAAAAAAGGGAATGAGGTGGCGTAGGGGATCGTAAAATCTTAATAAGTTATCCGGGTTGGAGTATCTGACGCTGAGAGCATCTAGGATATCCACGATCGCGGCTGCCGCTTTAATGATAAGTAATCCAACCGCGATGATTAAATAGATGCGTAGGGCGACAAAAAGATAGTCAGAAATTATGGCGGGTAAATTCAAAAACAGACTACAGCAACCGATTATCCACAGCCAACTTCCCCATTTTATTCTTTTATAAAGTTCGGTAAAAAAAGTATCAATACTTTCATCATCGGCGGTGCTGCTGTCTAGGTTTTTGGCGCGAGTGTTCGCTATATTCAGGCAATAGTTGATAAATTTTAGAGCGATTGCCGCTAAAATGACCGTACCAATACTTTGTGCAATGCCAACTGCCAGTTTTAGCCAAAATCCGGGTGGAATAAGCTTAATCAGGTCTAGTGTATATTTTTGTATGTCTTTACCTTGATAGATCAGGAAACCATTAACACCGAGAATCACAAGGCACAGCACAAAGCCAGTAAGTAGCAATAATCCGGTCATGTTCCGACGCAGGATTTTGACTCGTTGAGCGTTGATATTAAAGAGTGGATATTTAATCAATAGCTTGGATAAATTACCCACAAGCCAAATCAAGAATAAGAAAATAATTATTACGATGCTGACTTCAACAATAATTATTAAGGCATTCATGATCTCTACTAATTAAAACGTTAATCAAATAGTTTATCATTGTTTTTCGTTTCCTTACATTTGTGGCATTTAAACTTAACAAATATAGCTGTTTTTTTGCATGAATAAAATAATAGTTTTTAATTATTTCATGGATGCCCAATGGGGTGTGGGGTTTGGAGAATAGCAGCCAAGGAATAAAGGGTGTGACAAAGGCGGATTTGGTAGTTGCGCCCTTTTCGTTCACGTCCACTCTAGTGGGTCTAACTTATAATAATGTTTCAATTGCCGATAAAGTGCGGTATGTTTCCTCACCATTTGCTCAGGTTTTTCAAAGAACGTCTCTGTCGCTACAGCAAAAAATTCAGCCGGATCAGTCGCACCGTATGTATTCATCACTGTTTTTCTCCCGCGTTGAGCATCACGTTGTAATTGTTCATACTCTTGTGTAAATACCTGCGCCCACATCTGATAATCGGCTTTAGAGTCCAGCTTGGGTACACCGTTAATCATACCATCAGTTTGATCGAGCTGATGGGCAAATTCATGGAGAACCACATTATGTCCATCCTGCCAATTCTGGATATCATATTCGATTTGCTGCCAAGATAGGACAAGTTGATCTCGTGTCCAAGATTCCCCCAGTCTCACTTCATCTCTTTCTTCTACAATATAATCACTGATTCGCTTGGTTGGTTTGACTCGGTAGGCGCTAGGATAAACCAGAATTGAAACTAAATTGGGATAATAGTTCCCTCTATTATTCAGTAAAAGCAGACAAGCTTGAGCAGCAATCGTCAGTTTTATTTCTTCAGTAATCTGTAATCCTATACAGCCAATAAACTGTTTTTCAGCTAAAAAAACAGCCATGTAACCCTGGAGGTTTTGTTGTTGGGATTGAGGTAGACGGTAATAAAATGGCAAGATTTGCTCGATAAACATTTGCCAACGCCGAGGAAACGATTTATTTTGGATGCGGTTCCGTCGCCATTTAGTCAGAAGTGGACTTAATAGAACCCCAGCGCAAATCCCAACAATAATTACTAAAACAATAATAGCTTCAACCATATAATTTATTTTAAGTTGTAGCTTTCACCGGATGCCCGTCCCCCTTCCGTCACCCTATTAGATCCCCCTTCCATCCCCCTTAAAAAGGGGGAAACCAAAGGATGCTTCGCTTTTTTTGCACAGGGGGATAAAGAAGGGTGGGAGAGGGAAACAAGAAGTGAGGTTAATGGATTACTTATACTCCAGGAAATCATGGAGAATTTCATCGGGTTCATCCTCGATATCTTTCCAATCCTCAGATACCTCAGATGCGATCGCGGATTGTTGGGTTGGGATAGTATTAGCCTTTACCTGACTCAGCGCCGCGACTTGTTGGCTGAGGCGGTCTACTTTTTCGGCGAGGGTATCCAATTGTTCAACGGTAGCATAGCGTTTGGCTTCTTCGCCTAGCTGGAAAAATTGAGTCAAGATTTCCACAATTGCCAAGTCAAGGGAGTCAATTTTGTTTTTCTCTTGGTAGGTTATCAAAGATTGGTAGAGGGAATCGGAAATAGAAACACTGGGAAGCTTTTTGTTAGAATTCATAAGTTTTGCCCTTCAAACTAGAGTACAATGAGGTAATACAGCTAATTTACTCGTGAAAACTATCATTATATCGGGACTGGTGTTAGCCTTCGCGATCGCCTGTCATTCTCCCTCTCCCTCTGAGCCTAAAGCTTCCGTCAGTACAGCTCAAAGCAATACGGACAAATTAGCGTCGAACCTTAGCCAAACCACTTCTGGTTCTGAACCCTCAATTGTTGACGATAACCCAACCGTTGGTAGAGTCAAAAGTATGGTTAATGGTGACCTAATGTGTTACGTTACCCTGGTTGATGAAAATAATAGTGAACATGAAATCGGTGCAACATTTGAGATCTGTGCCAATTCTAACCTATTTCTAAATCAAAAAGTACGCCTTGTTTATGAGAGAATTCCCGTTAATGATTGCCAAAGTATTGAACCCTGTGGTAAGACCCGAATAGAGTCTCTGATTACCCAAATGGAGACGGTTAGAGACGGAAACTCACAAACATTAAGTAATGGTGAGTGGACAATCACGATTGGGAATCGAGAGTCTTGGTCAGGAGTGAATGGAACCGGAAATCTGAGCTATCGGGGATGTGATTCCCAAGGTAACTGTATTGATTTAACAGGCGGTAAAGTGACCTGTCGCGATGGACTCTGTACAATAGGATGGAGAAATGGGGATTATTTTTATGTAATTGAACAACCTATCGATAATCCAGATCGTCCTGAAACAGCAGAGAGTTCAACAATACTTATTGTCCGTAAAGGTTCTGAGATAATCCTAGAAACGACAGGATTCCAACTTGTCTCTCCTTAGCCTTTGCCTAATCAGCATTATCTCCATTACTCTTTAAATTCTGTACCTTTTAAACGTCCTTGCCTAACTTCAGCGTCCGAACTATCTGCATAAATACTCGTGGAAATCACGCGATTTGTGACCTCCTCTAAATAGGAACGCAGGAACGTAGGGTGGGTTAGGCGGGATTTAAATCGAAGCGATAATCATTTAATGGAGTATCCGCCGTAACCCACCGATGTTAACTGAGCGGTGTATTCTTTAATCAATATTTCAGATAATGACTCTTAATTTTATTGGGTTTACTGTGTTAAGCTGTCATGCATTTAAATTGGGCATGGGTAGCGAGCAAGATGCAAAGCCTGCGGCATGGCTTCGCTTAACGCACTACAGGGAAGGGATTTCGCGATTATTAACATTAAGGTTTAAATGCCGAACAGCTTAACCTAACCTACAACTACTAAAATCAAGGAATAGATGGCATAGTTAAATTGGGCGCACGTCAGTGCGCCCCTACCATTTTAATTCATTTATGCCGATTGTTGCACAGGTAAATCAGCCGTCTTCCAGGCACTCCAGGAACCGGGAATATTAATCACCTGGTCAAATCCATCCAGTCCTTCGGTGTTAATTTGTTCTAAAACTAATGCCATGATTCTTGCTCCGATTAAGCCTTAACTTGCTTTTGAATGCTGTGAAATATAGGTTTTGAAGAATTCTTTCATTGGAGGCGATTTCTCACAATCAAAACCCATGCTTTTGCCTTTTTCCATGGCTTGTTCTGCGGTCATTCCCTCACGAGTTGCCACATACATTAATGCCATCATCCCGGAACGTAACCCACTCTTGCAGTGAATTAGGGCTGGCTTGGGCAGTTCCTCGATCTGTTGCAGAACTTGGCTTGCCAGTTCCTCCGTTAGAGCGTCGGGTTTAACGGGGATATTGACATACTGCAATCCGGCGGCTTCGGCTTGCTGCTGTTCATCGCTAGCGAACCCCTCTTCGGAGGGCGATCGCAGATTTAATACCGATTTTACCCCCGCTTGAGCCGCTTGTTGCAGTTGTTCCGGCGTCACCTGATTGGTGGCTACGGTTAAGTTATCGTTAATCTTTTTGGCGTTTTCCATGAACGTCTAACTCCTTGTTAAAATGCCGATAGTCTAATTGAAGTGGGTATAAACAAACACATTGATTCAGGCTCGATATCCCCAAAGAACTTCTTGAGCGGACTTGCCGAGATTCCATCCTAGGTGTCCCCATTCAATGTCACATTAGACACACCAATTTATTCTGAGGTCGGCTATTTATAGTCCATTCATAGTCTTGGCTGAAAATTGGCACAATTCATCTAACCTGAGAAGGAGATTTATTTCTGTCTAACGATAGTTGTAATTTTGAGATTAGGCTATTTTATTAGACGCTTCGGCTGTGAGTTAACAGGCGACTTCAGCTAAACGTCACCTCGCTCATGATACTAGCAGAAATTATTGTCAATAGAGTGATCTATTTTTTTCTTGACGCGGAATTTAATGTAGAAATTATCTGAAAGTGTTAGCCTGAAAAGAGAGGGTGTTTGAATCAACGCCAAACCCAAACTTGAAGCATGGCGGATATGTTCATTTAAGCAATGACAATATAGAAACAGAACTTGTCAAATACCCTCTGAGCAGACTCAAGAGGACGAAAAAATGAATATCAACCTACCCAATAAAGCCGTTATTGGAGCAGTAGTGATTGCGGGTTCAACCCTGTTGGCACTGGGAACCAGTCCCTTGTGGGGCGAAAAAGCAACAGAGGCATCGACTCTACTATCGAATGGTAATGCTGGAATCACAGCGAACACCAATCAAGAGCTTGCCCAATCGCCTCCCGACACCCCTAGAGGTCGAGGACGCTGGGGACATGGACATGGACATGGACAGGGACAGGGACACCCAGGTCGAGGACGTTGGGGACATGGACGAGGGCGACAGGGACACCGAGGTTTGGGCAACCGAATGTATAACCCAGATAGCGTGGAAACCATCACGGGTGAAGTGATTAGCGTAAACCAATTCACCTCCAATCGCGGCAGGTCTCAGGGTATGCGTATGCAGATGAGAACGGGTAATGAAACCGTTTCTGTCCATTTAGGTCCAGCTTGGTATTGGCAAAACCAAGGGATGACCATTGAACCAAATGACCGAATTCAGATTCAAGGTTCCCGAGTCAATATGGCAGGAACCCCCGCCATAATTGCGGCTCAAGTCCAAAAAGGAAACCAAGTCCTGAGGTTAAGGAATGAAAATGGGGTTCCGGTTTGGAGTCGGAGACAATTGCCCCAGAATTAATGCCGAGTTGCATTAAGGAAAGTCGGGGCGGGTTTAGTCGCATCTGGGTAAACCAGAAGCGATAGTTGTCAAACCCGCCCCTAAATGGGCGCTATGATGTTCTGCGATTTGGCATCAGTGTTTGTGTTGATTCCTCAGAACTTTAGTGATTTTTTTCCACTTTTCCTTCTCGGCTAAGGAGGCTTTTTGGTCTTGTTTCCTGGCTAAATAGTGAAGTTCTTTTTGCAGTTTTTGATAATTCAGGAAACGCTGCTCATCAAGGGTGCCATTTTCCAAGGCTTGTTGCACAGCACAACCGGGTTCGTCTTGGTGTTTACAATTACGAAAACGACAGTGCTGGGCTAAGGTGTCGATATCGGTAAAGGTATCGGCTAAACTTTCCTCGTCTGCCCAGATCTGAAGTTCCCGCATCCCTGGAGTATCGATCAGCAAACCTCCTGAAGGCAGGGGAATCAATTGGCGATGGGTAGTGGTATGTCGCCCTTTACAATCGTCCGAACGGACTTCTCCAACCGCTTGCACGACTTGACCAATTAACTGGTTCACCAACGTCGATTTGCCGACGCCTGAGGAGCCGAGTAAAGCAACAGTTTGTCCGGGTTTTAGGTAAGGTGTTAAGGCTTCTAATCCCTGATTTTTGACTGCACTTAAAATAATCACAGGTACACCAAAAGCGATCGCTTCAACAGCCTCTCGCTTTTCAGCAATATCTTCGCCTAAATCCGCTTTATTGAGGACAATTACAGGATTCGCGCCGCTTTCCCACACCAGAAGCAGGTAGCGTTCAATGCGCCGCAGATTAAAATCCCCATCCAAACCAGAGACCAAAAATATCGTATCGATATTGGTGGCAATAATTTGGACTTCGGTTTTTGTGCCAACGGTTTTCCGCGAAAATTGACTTTTCCGGGGCAAAATGCTATGAATTATCGCCTGTTTACCTTCATTGGTGAGGCGAATCACCACCCAATCCCCTACAGCCGGAAAGTCCTGGCGTCCAGTTGCTTGGTAGCGCAGTTTGCCGATAATCTTTGCTGAGAGTTCGCCTTGTTCGGTGTAGAGACGATAAGTATTTTTGTACTCTAGGGCAATTCGACCAATGGTGTAGCTTTCTTGCCATTGGGGATTGAGGCTGTTGGCAAAAAATTCACTCCAGCCTAATGAGTCTAAATTCATTGATTTCCTCAGTGTCTGTTGCTTGATTTGAGCAAGGCGCACAGAGGACTTTTGACGTTCGTTAGCCTGAGAAACGACGCGATCGCGTCAAACCCTCTGTGGTTGCCTTGAGTTGTGTGATGGGGGTGAAAATGGTTACAAGCTCAGACATAGAGTTATCCTTCTGGGTATTTCCCGATTACAGATTTATGTATTATACTACAAAAGTCATAATGACTTAGTAACAGGTAGCTTAATTACAAACTCTGTTCCTTGAGGATGATGGGAATGACATTGAAGCTGCCCCCCGTGTTTATCTACAACAATCTGATAGCTAATCGACAATCCTAAACCCGTTCCTTGACCGACAGGTTTTGTCGTAAAGAACGGGTCGAATATTCGAGATTGAACCTCTGCCTTGATGCCAGCACCGTTGTCAGCAATACGAATAATTACCGAATTGGGTTCAACGAATTCTGTGTGAATCCAAATCATCGGTGAGGGGTGATGATTTATTGGGGATAGGTGATTGCTATTTCCTCTGTTGGCTGAAGGGAGTCCTGATAAATAGGCAGGATTATGAGCTTCGTCAAGGGCATCAATGGCATTGCTTAGAATATTCATAAACACTTGATTGAGTTGACCCGGATAACATTTGACTAACGGCAGTTGACCATAGTCTTTAACCAGTTGAATCGGAGGACGATTTCCCTGTTGGGTCAGTCGATGTTTTAAAATTAGCAGGGTGCTATCGATGCCTTGATGGAGATTCACCTGCTTGCACTCGGCTTCATCGAGTCGGGAAAAGTGACGTAAGGATTGGACAATTTCACTGATGCGACGAGCGCCTTCTTGCATTGAGGCGAGAAGTTTGGGGAAATCGGTGGCAATAAAGTCTAGGTCAATATAATCGATGTATTCGGCAATCTCAGCAACGGGTTCGGGATAGTGTTTGCCATAGAGTTGGACTAGGTGTAGCAAGTCTTGTGCATAGTTAGAGGCGGGAGCAATGTTGCCGTAGATGAAGCTAGTGGGGTTGTTGATTTCGTGTGCTACCCCGGCGACGAGTTGCCCCAAACTAACCATTTTTTCATTCTGTACCAGTTGGGCTTGGGTGCGTTGAAGTTCTTGCAAGGCTTGCTCGAGTTGCAAGGCTCTTTCTCGTTCTTGCTGAGTGATTAAGTGCAAGGCTTCTTGGGAACGTTTGCTCTCGGTGATGTCGGAAAATGAGGTGACAACGGCGTAGGGTTGGCTATCTTCGGGATTAAACAGAGGTTGAGAATTCATGCTAATCCAGGTGATATTATGTCTTTGTTCTTGGCATATTGGCTCCTTGTGTCGTAATTTCAGCCCTCCGCTTTTTGCCTTGTTTCCAGCAACAGGTGAGTCGTTCACTGGACAAGGTAGGAGTGATGCTTCAGGTGGGGAAATCCCCATAATTACTCTGACTTGGGGTTTTCCTGTGCGTAAGGTTACCATCGCGGGATGGTTTTGGCTGGGGAAGGGAGAGCCATCTTCCTGAATGATTTGTCCCCCCCAGTTCATCCCGATTTGTCCGAGTATCTGTTGAGCAGAACGTCCTAAAATGTTTTCGGCACTGACATTACAGGCAATAATCTGACCGTCAGCTTGCTGGAGTATAATTCCCTCAGACATGGCGGTGACGACGGAACGATATCGTTGTTCGCTGACTCGTAGTTCTTTTTCTATGCGTTGCCGCTCGATGAGTTCCGCCTGTACTTTAGAATATAGCTCCGATTGTTGGAGTGCGATCGCGACTTGGGTGGCTAATTGCTGTAATAGCTCAATTTCGTAGGATTGCCAGTGCCGTTGACTACGACAGTGATGGACGATTAATAATCCCCAGAGTTTTTCACCTAAAATAATTGGCACGACTAAGTTGGCGATAACTTGGAAGGGTTCAAGTAACTGGAGATGACAAGGCTGTAAACCTGCGGTATAAATATTAGCGATCGCACTAACTCGACCTTGCTGATAGAGTTGAGCGTAGTCTTTGCCAAAACAGGGGTCATCTAGGGTGGTGTTGAGAACGGCTGTCCAGGGTTCCCCCACTGACTCGACGACAATCTGCCCACTCCAGTCTGGATTGAAGCGGTAAATCAACACTCGGTCTGTTTCTAGGAACTGTCGCACCTCGGTGACGGTGGTGTCGAGAATTTCATCCAAGTCTAAGGATTTGTGAATTCGTAAGGCAATTGCCCCGAATAACCGTTCCCGTTGTTGCGCTGCGACGCGATCGCTGATATCTAGTAGAGTACCGAATAGTTTATGCACCTGACCCTGGGCATTGAAAATTGGTTCTCCTTGGGCGAAAAGATGGCGGATAAACCCATCAGGGCGCAGGATACGAAATTCTAGTTGGCAGGATTTCCCCCGAACAAGCTGGTGAACTGTTTTTTTCCAAGCCTTTCTATCATTGGCATGAATCGTTTGTCGATGTTCTGAGAGGGTGAGTGTGGGTTGTCCTGGAGAGAGTCCATAAATGCGGAAGGTTTCATCCGACCAAGTAATGTCTTGGGTGGCTAAATCGAATTCCCAGCTTCCCACATGGGCAACGCTTTGAGCTTGAGCAAGATGGGTTTTTTCCTGCCAGAGTTCCGCTTGGGCTTTTTGACGTTCCTTAATTTCGGCTTCGAGTTGGGCGGTGCTGGGGATTGTCAGGGCTTGGGGAAGTAGTCGGACGAGTTCTGCTGCGGTTACTACGGAAATCAGGGCAGTCACGGCTTTTATCCAACCGGATAACCAGTAATTCGGATGCCACAGCGTCCAGATTTCCATAATATGGGTCGTACCACAGGCAATGATGAACCCACTAAATAACCAGAAAATCCAGTTAAATGGGACATCGCTTCTCTTGGTGACAAAATAAGTTAGCGTTAGGGGAATAGAGTAATATGCCAATGCGGTGAGAAAGTCAGAGATTAGGTGTAACCCCACTAATCCCGGCTTCCAGAGGTAGCAATGTCCGTGGGGAATGAAAAATTCTGCCAATACCATGGTGGTTATAAAAAATTCTTAAGAAAGATTATTAAAATGGTAGATTCAATGATTATGCTGTTATTTATACTCTACTCTTTCTTTATCTGGCAAACGGGACAAATCATTACTGTTCCCTGTGACACACCGAGCGTGTTACCGAGCGAAGTCGAGGTAAGTCGAGGTGTTCCCTGTTCCCTGTTCCCTATTCCCATACTTATTCAGCCAGCCCTACTTCTTAAACGGCAAATGATAAAGGAAAAAATAACCGCAGATAAGCTGACAAAATAGCTTCTCCCCAAAAAACCGTCAATCCTGCACCTAATGCCAAAAATGGTCCAAAGGGCATTGGTTGTCGCCGATTTAGCCAACCCATTGCCATAGCACCACCGCCAGCGAATGCGCCGACTGCACAGGCTAAAAACCCAGCTAATAGTAAATACTTCCATCCTAACCAAGCCCCCATCATGGCGGCTAATTTGGCATCTCCTCCGCCCATGGCGGTTTGCCCAAAGACGATAGAACCGACTAGGGTGATGATGTCAAATAACCAAATTCCCAACACTGCACCGCTTATTCCGGTCATGAGTTGAGCCGATATATCGGAAAGTTGAGCTGTTTGGAAAAAAGCGAATGCGCCTTGAAAGACTATACCCACAACTAATCCCGACTGGGTGAGTGAATTGGGGAGTGTCATGGTATCGAGATCAATTAAGGATAGGGCTAATAACCAGCTTAAAAATGCCCAATAGCCAAAGGTTTCTATGCTTAAGCTATAGTGTATAAAAACTAATAAAAATAAGCATCCGGTGATGGCTTCGACTAGGGGATAACGCCAAGAGATGCGACTACGACAATGACGACAGCGCCCTTTTAACCATAACCAACCGAGGATGGGGATGTTCTCTCGTTTGCCGAGTTTGTGTAAGCAATGCGGACAACGGGAGGGGGGGAAAAGAATGGATAATTTGGCGGGTAGGCGATAAACAACAACGTTGAGAAAGCTGCCGATAGATGCGCCGAGGGCAAATACGATTAAAGCGGTGATGATGATAATTAAAGTATCCATGTTGAATCACGTTGTAGGTTGGGTGGAGGAACGACACCCAACAAGTTTGAGGTTAGGCATTGTTCACTAGCCTTAAGTTGGTACGATTTAACTTATAATATTTTTTGGCTAGACTTTGAGGGAATGGGGGCAAAGGATTAGGGCGCTAAAGCGCAACTACAAACGCAACTACAAACAAACTATTCTACTCTCCATAACCAGGATTTGGAGTGGGGTTCTTCGGTTAATTGATGATTGGTTTTAATTCCTTGTTTCAAGGTTTCAGTGGGTCGATAGACAAAGATGGGGGAAAATGTATCTGGAATTTGGGGAATTCCAGGGGGGAGAACCATCTGGAGATGAACGTCTGGATTCAGGGAATGACTGAGAGAAAACATAATTCCCGGAATTTTATCACTAACCACTAGGGGACGTTCCGCTCGATTAATAATCTCAGCCACTTGGGGATTATATCGACTTTTACTATGACTTTTGTGCCACCACACCGGAAATTGGGCGCTGACGATACAGGAGATAATACCACAAAACAAGAGTGCGATCGCGCCGTATTGCCAGCGCTTCAAATGCTTTGTCTTGCCGTTGATTGCCGTAGTTTTGGCGGTGATTAAATAAGCGACTGCTATCTGAATTCCTAAATAACTGGGAATGGCGTATCGGGTAATACTAGAACGACGCCCCCCTAAAATGACATCGGGTCCAATCAGCGCCATTCCGGTAACACCAATTAAGGTGATAATAAACACCCAAGCGTTGAGGGGGGCTTTGCGGTAAAGGTAGTATAATGCATAGCCTGCTAATAACGCACTCAGATAATGCAGTGGACTAAATGGGCTGGTTCCTTGATTCACATCAAAGAAGATTCGACTCAGATTTAATCCCCAAAATAAGGGTAAAAATCCTTCTCGATTCAAGTTAACCGAGGCGGTATTGTCTACGAATTTGGAAAAATGGCTAATCACAATCCCTAGCCAAGGTAAAAATAGGAGTAGCCCGAATAGAGACGATACTAAATACTTCGTTAGTTTGCGACTCCAGCGAAATCCTTCAGTGACTAAAACATAAATACCATGTCCAAT
Organism: Coleofasciculus sp. A1-SPW-01; assembly: GCF_040217205.1. Taxonomy (NCBI): domain Bacteria; kingdom Bacillati; phylum Cyanobacteriota; class Cyanophyceae; order Coleofasciculales; family Coleofasciculaceae; genus Coleofasciculus; species Coleofasciculus sp. A1-SPW-01. The sequence continues at coordinate 14,959 of NZ_JAVJNP010000149.1, forward strand.
AGACACGAAGGCGGAAAAGGGATGAGTATAAAGTCCCAGCGCCACAGTTATTCCGTAAATCCCCCAACTTGGTAAGCTTTTTAATCGCATGGCTCGCAATAATGCCACACTTGATAATAGAATGGTCACTGTCCACAAACTATATTCTCGTGCTTCTTGGGCGTACAAGACATGGAACGGGGAAATCGCTAGAATAGCAACACCAACCCAACTTACTGTCGATAATCCGAACAGTTCCCAACATAACCAGTACATACAAGGAAATGCCAGAAAACTGATTAACACGGATAAGAAGCGAATGGTGACAACTGAATGACCAAAGCGTTGCAACCAGAACCGTGCCATTAGATAATAGAGGGGCGAATGTTCGGGATTCCCGGCTAAGGCGTTAATCGTGTCATTGAGATCTTTTTCTGGCGTGGGATACTGATATCGCTCTAAGAACGTTGCAACTGGAATCACTTCACCGTCGAACGCCTGCTGGATGACTTCGGTTTGGGTATACCCAGAGATTCGCATCGAGGTCATTGTCTCATCGTACCAGTAAACCTTGCGATCGAGGTTATAGACGCGGAAAACTATCCCTAGTACGATTACGGCAATCAGTAAATTGCGCCATCCGGTTGGACTTAACGGTAATTTTTTTAACATCATTCATTAATCTCACCCACGCGCCTTATTATAAGATTAATCAGGTGTGCCGTTTTCATCCAAGTCTGAAATCATTTCCTTATACCCTAACCTTAATTGGCATAATTCATTTATTCAAATAAAAATTTTATCAGATATTTGATAACACTGATTTCGCTAAGTAAGGAGAATAGGTAGTGGTAGGGACTTGGCAGGTTATTCCCACTGATTTCTTCCCACTGATTTCACAGAGGTGTTAGCTCTCCATGGGACTAAGGATGAAAAGATGATTGCCCCCGGATAAAAAATGATTAGCTTGTGGGAGGACTATTTCCTCGTCTGTGTCAATCTGTGTACTTCACTATTTGTTGTTCTATCTGTGCTATTGCGTCTGTGTAATCTGTGTTTTTGTCAAGTCTTGGTTATGATTTTTATCGTAAGTTTAAAAAAATACATGCGTCCAAGGGAACATTGGCAGTGAGGCGAAAACTAGAAATTATACAAAGTTTTACGAGAATTCAAAAGTTTTAGCTTGGTCTAGATGATTGAAACTTACAAAATACCCACAATAAATACTATACCTGAAAACCGCACAATTGTCTCACAATCGCCGTAACCCTTGAAAATTCGTAGATTATTCGGGAAAAGGGGTCAAAAACAAGCTATTATAACGTTTTGTTGAGACAATACTCTGATTGGAAAATTCAAACCTTTTAGGGAGGAAGGAATAGTTTAAATTATCAAAACTTGACAAGTTGAGCCAAAACGATATCGAGTTAAGCTACAGATATAGCACTACGCATTAGGGTTAGGACAAATTAAGAAAAATGGAAATTGAACGCTTTAAACTTTCAAAATCAGCCAAAGACCAACTAACCAAACTCAAACGCTATACTAAAATTGATCAGTGGAATATTCTTTGCCGTTGGGCGTTTTGCCGTTCCCTGGCGGAACCGACTCAACCTTCACCTGTCCCGATTCCGGCTGACTCGAATGTGGAAATGACGTGGCGGGTGTTTGGTGGCGAATTGGCTGATATTTTGTTAATGGCGCTGAAACAACGCTGTCATAATGATGGTTTAGGGTGTGATAAGGATACTCTGACTACTCAGTTTCGCCTTCATCTCCATCGGGGGATTGGGTATTTAGCGGGTGATCCCACGATTAAGACAATTGAAGATTTTATTGAAATTGCGAATAGGCATTGACACTCCCCGCCCATAGCTAGGCTATGGACGAGGATACCTTCTTCTCTGGCTCACCGTTAGACGACAGGATTGCTCCAACCGCCCAAGAGGGTAAGTCTCCCCAAGCGTAATTTCCGACATGCCTACAATAAGCTTGACATTGGGTTTCAAGAGCTGTTTGACAATACCTAAATCTTGATTAGATGGAGCGGAGCGGCAAAATATTTAACCGGGTCAGAAGCCACCCCTTTTTGATGAGCGACATAAAAATGATAAAGTCCTCGATAAATCATCTATAAAGAGATACGGTCAAAAGGTAAAGAAAGTTCAATGGACTTAAACCGACTCACCCGGATTGTTCAGAATTTACCAGACTTTGCCAATGTACGCGATCGCAGACGCTTAGTTGCAGGGGCTTTAGAACGTTTACCCCAAGTTGCGTGATGGCTGGGATTACTGGAAGCAGAGCGCGATCGCTAAAATAAAGGTAACTTTCAATTATCCCTGTACTCTATGACTCGTCAGGAACTGGAACATCAGCTTCTTCGCCTATCCCCTGCTGACAAAGCAGACATCATTCAGAGTCTGACCAAAACTCTGAGAACGGGCGGCAAAGGAATCAGCAAAACTCCAGGTATTTGTGGTGGAGAAGCCTGTATTGCCGGAACCCGAATTGCCGTTTGGTTATTAGTTGAAGCCCAACAGCTTGGCATCAGTGAAGCCCAACTTCTACAAGACTATCCTCATATCAGTGCGGCTGATCTGGTCAATGCTTGGGCGTATGCAGATGCTCATCCCGAAGAAATTGCAGCAGTGATTCGTGCCAATAATGAGGTTGTTTAGCCAATGGCACGTTTGTATGCTGATGAGCAGTTTCCACGGGACGTTAGTGAACAGCTTCGGACAATGGGACATGATGTCTTGACTGTGCAGGAAGCGGGAAATGCTAACCTAGGAATTCCTGATGAAGAGGTATTAGCATTTGCTGTCAGCAATAATCGGATAGTTATCACCCTCAATCGCCAGGATTTTATCCGATTACACAGAATCAATCCTGAGCATTCAGGGATTATTGTTTGTACAAATGATCTGAATCGACCTCGAATGGCAACTCGTATCAACGAAGCGATCGCGGCAGAAGAATCCTTGGCAGGTAAATTAATTCGTGTGATACGCCCTAGCCGTTAAAACCTAAACGAAAAGATAGATTGCATGATAAAATCGGACATTAAAATTGATGTAATTATTATGCTCAAAAGATTTGTCATACTTTGGCAGTCTTTTTGTTAGGACTTATGCCAAGCCTCTATGTGTAGGGTGTGTTAGCGTAGCGTAACGCACCTTTGCCACGATATGTGGTGTAGCAGAAGTTCTGTTTGCCCTCAATAGTAGGCAAATGCGGAGAGGCGATCGCGTGGCAATCATTCAGTATTCAGGCGAACACCTGACGAAAATCTCGATAAGGATAGTTAGGCAATGGTAATAAGTAACGATAGCATTGAAAAATTATTGCCTCTACTCAGACCCTATTTACAGGATGAGAATGAGCGTCGAGCCTATTTGATCAGGGCGTTAGGCATGGATACACCTGTTTTGAATCGCCTGGTTTTAAATACACCTGTGGATTCTTTCATCACAAACATGGTGACGGAACTGGTACGTTTAGGAAAAATATCCACTGGTAAACTAGCACTTTGCGCCTTGTTGGAAGTAATTCGTAAAGATATGGGTTTAGACAACCAGGCAAAAGTAGATACACTACTTCAACAACTGCGAAATGAGTTAACTACAGAAACCTCGATACCAACGATGCCATCTCCTAAACGTGATCAAGTCTTTATTAGCTATAGTCATAAAGATAAAGTCTGGCTGAAAGAACTCCAGACTATGCTTAAACCGCTAATCCGGAGTAACAAAATCTCACTTTGGGATGATACCCAAATCAAACCCGGAGCCAAATGGAGAAACGAAATTACCCAAGCTCTCGCCGCCGCGAAAGTTGCTGTATTAATGGTAAGCTCAAACTTCCTGGCATCTGACTTTATTGCTGAACAAGAACTTCCCCCTCTCCTCAACGCCGCAGAACAAGAAGGACTAACCATTCTTTGGGTCTATTTGAGTGCTTGCTTGTACGAAGAGTCAGAAATTGGAGAGTATCAAGCCGCTCATGATACGGCTGAACCCCTGGATACTCTTCCACCTGGAGCGCAAAATCAGGTATGGCGGACAATTGGTCAAGCCATCAAAGCTGCTGCAACGGAAACATCGGCAAACCCTTAGATTGCCCACTGTTGTATTCTGACACCGCGTCAGTGGGTCTAAATCAGGTGTCTGCTTATGCACAAAATAGGAATAACAATCAATTTATTGTAGAAGTTCAAACCCAACAAAACGTCCTCCCGATGCCAACGCCGCCTCATTTACTGTTTGATTTGCTGCTAATAATGGATTTTAAGCAGCAGGTGCGGTTGGTGAAAGAAGTCATGACATCATATCAAATTGCGGCTTTCTTGGTTCACGGTGAACCGTACTGCGGACAACAACTTTTGGTGACTCGATTATTCCGGTTGAAACCACAGTGGAAGACAATATCGCCGATTAAAATTGATGTGAGTCATAACGGTGTCGGGAGGAGTATTCGTCATCTGTGGCGACAAGTCGCGGCTTGGTTTGGGTTGCCAAAAGAGGCTGAACCGAAAGAGATTATAGATCGAGTGTGCGATCGCGTTTCCACTCAAGATGTTATTTTTATTTTCTATAAGGTGGATTATATGCCGCCTAATGTCCTAGTGGCGTGGCTTCAGGAGTTCTGGGAACCTTTGGTAAAACGGATTGAGCCAGAGTCTTGTCCGACTCCAGAGGCAACCCATCTGTTAATGTTTTTGGTAGACAATAGCGGTAGTATTTGTCAGTCAACGATTCAATTAGCACAGGAATGGGAGCAACCCGAATATCCTCGGATTCCTTTGCACTTGCCACCCGTGAGTCCATTTCCGCCAGATATTTTAGAGGATTGGCTAGATATGGTGACGGGATTTAGGGATATACAGATACCTGCTGGGTTAACCGCTCAACTCTTATTAGAGAAGTCGGAAGACGGGATTCCTGAATTTATCTATGAGGAAATTTGTTGCCATTGCGGTCATGATTGGGAGGGAGAATTGGCAAAATGGTTAATTTAGCAGATGCACTGGCGGCTAGTGGGAAACCATTCTATCAGGGTAAACTCATTTCACCTCAAGAGTGTCAAGAGAATGGACTCACGCCTTATTTACCCTCACCGGAACTGATTAATGCGGTTAATCTGGCTATCTTTCTGGAAAAACGCCCCCTGTTACTCAAGGGTGAACCCGGATGTGGTAAAACTCGCTTGGCGCAGGCGGTGGCTTACGAGTTAGGTTTACCCTATGAGCCTTGGTATATTAAGTCTACCAGTCGGGCAAGGGATGGACTCTACACCTACGACGCCGTAAGACGATTACATGATGCTCAATTGGTGCGGATGGGGGAAAAGAGTCAATCGAAGGTTGATGATTTAGACAATTATATTGAAATGGGAGCGCTGGGACGTGCGTTTGCTAATCCCCAGCGCACGGTGGTATTAATTGATGAAATTGATAAGGCGGATATTGACTTCCCTAACGATTTGTTACGAGAGCTTGACGAGCAGCAATTCACGATTGAGGAAACGGGAAGGGAAGTTCAGGCAAATTTCCCTCCGATTGTGTTTGTGACAAGCAACGATGAAAAGGATTTACCCGATGCCTTTCTGCGCCGTTGTCTGTTTTATTACATTGAATTTCCTAATTCACAATTAACCGAGATTGTCAAGGCTCACTTTCCGGAATCCTCGCCGGAGTTAGTCGAGGGAGCAGTGCAGCGTTTTAGGGAACTGCGGCAGACAATGGAGAAAGGGAAGTCAGGGAAAAAGGTGAGTACCAGTGAGTTACTGGATTGGTTTGCCGTGCTGCGTCAATTTCCTCAAGATGAGGTGTTGCAGCAGCTTGAGGGAGAATTGCCGTTCCCGGAAGTGTTGCTGAAGAAATGGGAGGATCATCTACGTTATTTAGGACAATAGTTCGGAGACGTTCCACGGTCACGTCTCGACACATTCATGGTGTTGTAACCGTTTTGGCGGTTATTATACCTCTGAACTCGGAACTTGGAGTTCTGAACTCGGAACGTGGAGTTCGGAACTCGGAACGTGGAGTTCTGAAGACGAAACGTGGAGTTCTGAAGACGAAACGTGGACTTCTGAACACGAAACTTGGACTTCAGAACACGAAACGTGGACTTCAGAACACGAAACGTGGAGTTCAGAACTCGGAACGTGGAGTTCAGAACACGAAACTTGGACTTCTGAACAGGAACCGTTAACCATGAACCCCAATCAGTTACCACTGCTGACTATTTTTAACAGCCTGCGACAGCGCCATGGGTTACCATTAGGGGTGGATGAGTATTTAGTTGTCTTGCGATCGCTTCAGGCTGGCTTTGGTATCGGTACTTGTGAGGAACTAGAGCAGCTTTGCTGTCTACTCTGGGCAAAGTCTGAGGAAGAGAGTCGCCTAATTCGACGGCTATTTGAGCAAATGTGGCGGTATTCCCCAGATACTTCTGATCAACCTAAACCCTCATCTCCATCACCAGAGTCAGAAAAATCCCCGGCTGAAATACCCGAATCTGAACCCTTACCGGAATTAGAACCCCAGCCCAATTTGACCCCAGAACCCGTACAAGCGGTGCAAGCGGTGCGGAGTAGTCGGCGGGATAGGGATTTGAGACGCCCTCGCTATAGCCTACTGACTGAATATTTCCCGGTGACTCGCAGACAGATGAAGCAATGCTGGCGTTATCTGCGTCGCCCAGTGCGGGAAGGAATCCCCACAGAATTAGATGTGGAAGCAACGGTGGCAAAAGTGGGACGTGAGGGTATTTTACTCGAACCTGTGCTGATACCTCCCCGTAAAAATCGGGCGGATTTGGTGTTAATGATTGACCAGGATGGCTCAATGGTACCCTTTCACCAGCTATCACGGCAGTTAGTCGAAACAGCACAGCGAGGTGGACGGTTGAGACAGACCCGTGTATTTTATTTTCATGACTATCCTGATCAGTACCTATATCGTCATCCCGCGATGTTGAATGCTCAACCCATGTCTGAGGTATTGGAAAAGATTGGAGAACGGGCGGTTGTACTGATTATCAGCGATGCAGGCGCCGCACGCGGGAATTTTGACCTAGAACGGATTGCAAGCACGAAAGTATGGATTGAGCAGGTACAGCAGTCAGTACGGTATTGCGCTTGGCTGAACCCAATGCCAAATCAATGGTGGCAAAATACCACGGCTGGGGAAATTGCCCGTTTATTACCCATGTTTGAAATGAGTCGTCAGGGAATGAACGCGGCGATTGGTGTATTGCGGGGTCGATATATTGCTTGGGAGAGGATGTACTCATGGCTGCTGTAACATCTAATCCTAACCAAGCCCGTGCTAGGCGAGTTGCAGTTAAACGGGTTGAAGGGTTTGCCAAGCAATTTGGCGAAGCCCATCGAAACTTGGCGCGTCACGCCGCATTTCCCCTCTCACTCACCCCTGATTTGCTCTATCAAATTTGGGCTAACTTTGTCCCGGAAGCGCCTTGGGAAGCTGTAGCTCATCTGCTGCTGTCGCGCCTGTGTCGGCAGGTGGGCTATGAGATGTATGAAATGGATATTGCGGATCGAAATCTGTTATTGAGGGAATTAAAAGAGCAGTTTGGGCAAGAAAGATTAGACGAATTGGCAGAGTTTTTGCTGGATTATGTGGCGCAGCGATTGACTGATGATGATCCAGATACTCAGAGTTTAGCTGAGGCTCAGGAGTGGACAGCGTTGGCGTATACAAAGCCGAACGAACTAGCGCGTGAATTAGCAGAAGCTTTGAGTACCAGGGTGAAACAAGAGGATATGACAGAGGTATTTCGCCTTGCTTCGTTGGTAGAAATGTTTGCACAACCATTACAAGAAGCAGGCTTTAAGCCGTTACTTGTCTACGCCAATAGAGCTAGGAATTTAATTCATGGTGATCCGAAAAAAACAAAAAATAAACTCAGTCAAATTCAAGAGCATAAGCTGCAAGAAGAGGCGAACACAATTAGCTCACAGCAACGGGAAAAGACAAAAATTATGGTTATAGATGATGACCGAGATAACCTAGATTTGCTATATCGAACTTTCCGTCGTGAATTTCAAGTTTTTAAGGCTGAAAGTGGAATTACAGCGTTAAAAATTCTGGAGCAGGAAGGAGAAATGGCTGTAGTTGTTACCGACCAAAGAATGCCTCTAATGAATGGAACAGAAGTTTTATGCCGGATCAGAGAATTTTTTCCAGATACAGTGCGAATTATCTTAACAGGTTTTATGGACATTGAAGACATAATAGATGCAACTAATTTTGCTCATATTTTCAAGTATATTACTAAACCTTGGAATCCTGAAGAAATCAGAAATATTATTCAGCAAGCCGTTAATATTTATCAAAGTCGAAAGCAACTAAAAAATCACTTGTCAGTAATTCAGTCTGACCAATTACATGAAGTTGGAAATACTATCGATACCAGTTTACAGCCAAGTTTCAAACCTAGACTCATGGTTGTAGACGATGATTTGGAAAACCTCAATTTACTAGAGCGACTTTTTTGTCGTGATTTTCAAACTTTTCAATTAAATGATGCTTTATCTGCCTTAGATATTTTAGATAAAGAAGAAGAGATGGCTGTAATTATTACTGATCAGCGAATGCCAATAATGAGAGGAACAGAATTTTTGGGTCGGATCAGAGAAATTTTTCCAGATACAGTGCGAATTATCTTATCAGGTTACACAGAACCTGAAGACTTAGTAGAAGCAATTAATTTGGCTCATGTTTTTAAATATATCACTAAACCTTATGAATCCAAGCATTTGAAAAAAGTAGTACAAGAAGCTGTTCATATTTATCGAACTAACAAGCAAATAACCAAGTCATTGGCTAAATGATATAATTGAGACAAACTTCAGGAGAAACTAATGAAAGCCATTGAACTAACAGGAACCCTGGATGAAACCGGTCAATTATCACTCGATCATCCCATTGAAAATGTTGCCCCTAGTCGCGTGCGAATTATTGTACTGTTTCCCGATGTTACTGAAGAAGTCGAAACCGATCCTGATGATACTCCCCTTGAAGAAGTGAAAGCAAGTCTCAGGAGAGCTTTACAGGAAGCAAAAGCAGGACAACGCATACCCCTTTCTGAGATGTGGGAAGGAATCGATGTCGAATGAAACGCCTTTAGTCAAAATTGATTTAACACCAGAGTACAAACGAAATCTGCGGAAATTGTCAAAAAAATATCGACAGATACGCTCGGATGTTCAGCCAATTATTGAACAACTCCAAGGGGGTAACTTTATTGGCGATCGCATTCCCGGAATGGGTGAAGAATATGTTATCTTAAAGTTAAAAATTAAAAATAGCAACATCCAAAAAGGAAAAAGCGCAGGTTATAGACTGAATCTATCAAGTTGAGTCACTGACTGTCCCTACGATAGGTGATATTTGTGCCTAAATCCTGTGACATAGTTAATATGTGTATTCCAATCATTTACAGTTGTCAAGGTGCGTTACGCTACCCTACCCTTCGGGAACGCTTCGCGAACGGGAACGCTGCGCGAACGCTAACACACCCTACTGGCGTGGCACACCTTATTTGATGAATTAGAATTGGTTCGTAGTGAGGGAACCTCAGCCCTCTCCAGCTAAGCGTTATAGCACTAAAGTGCTTACTACAAACAAAACCCTATTTTAGCTGTGCCACGACACTACG